>NZ_DBIC01000109.1:0-7494 GCF_002296545.1 Herbaspirillum sp. UBA812
TTGAATTGCGTCTGGTAATTGCTGCGGGCCCAGAATTGCGGACTGTCGAACAGCGTCTGCAACACGGCCCGGATATCGCCATGGCTGGCCAGGAATTTCTGCGACAGCTTGTTCACCAGCGCCGGATCGGGCTGGTCGGCGACGAAGTATTCCGCCAGCTGGGTCGAGATGAAGCGTGCCGTCGACGGATGATTGGCCAGGATGTCCAGCGCCGCTTCGCCTTCCTGATAGCCGCTCGCCTGCAGCGGTTTGCCGAGGAAGATCTTGGGGCCGTTGTCATGCCGTTGCGCGGCGAAGCGGAAGGGCGAGGCACCGGCCTTCATGGCGTCCACATCGATGGTCCAGCCGGAGAGGATGCGCGCCAGCGTGATCACGTCGGCCTGCTGATAACCGCCATTTACGCCCAGCGTATGCAGCTCCATCAGCTCGCGTGCATAGTTCTCGTTGAGACCCTTGAAGCGGCCGCGCGCACCGGGCGTGCCGGCACCGCTGGAGAGCCAGTTGTCGAGGTAGTAGAGCATCGCCGGATGATGCGCCACCGCCCCCAGCAGATCGCGGAAGTTGCCCAGAGCATAGGGGCGGATGGCGTTCTTTTCATAGTCGCCCACCCAGTAGCGCACCCACTCCTTGCCTTCGAAGACGTTGAAGTGATTGGCCCAGAATTCCGTCATGACTTCTTCCAGCTGGCGCGGGCTTTCGGTAGCCTGCAGCAGCCGCGCCATGTGGAATTGCGGCGTCAGTTCGCGCGGCGCACGCTGGCGCGCGGCCTGCTGCTCTTCCTTGCTGGCGCTGCGGTCGAAGGAGGGCGGGCCATAGTCGACGAACAACTGTGCTGGCGTCATCTGCAGCCCCGGCAGCGCCGCCAGGCGCGCCTGCAAGTCATCGGGCTGGCGGATGCGCTCGGGATGCAGTTGCTGGTCGATGTAACGCTTCACGCCCATGCGCTCCACCTGCTCCAGATCGCCGGGACGCGGGCCATAGGCGAGCCGGTTGAGTACGTGCAGGGCGCGCTCCTGTTCCGACAGCGGGGCACTGGCGGAAGTCGGCCCAGCAGCCTGGGCCTGCCCCAAGGTGCAGGCAACTAGTGCCAGCATCAGCCAGGCTGAACGTGAAGGAAAAAGCTGCTTGAAGGGCGCTTGCATCGACGAGCCTCGCGAGGTCGAAAATTGGGGAGAACAGCTGCAGGCCAGTATGGTGATGGACTTGCACGCGGGCTGTAATAAAGTGTAATGCGCGGGTCTGGCCGCGCCGCGATCCCGTGCTGCTGGGCCGAGCGCCACTGTAGCGCAGCAAGCATTGTTCTTCATACAGGGTGTTACAAAGCTGACGCCTTCGTCAGCTTCCCGCAAGCGCGGTAAAGTATAAAAATTCTGCGATTTGTCACTGTTTTTCAGACGATTCTTATGCGCCGGAAGGCGGCGCTCGACCACAATAACGCCTTCGTCAGCGGCTGCATCAGAAGGGGGGGGCTGATGATGCACCGCAGCGGCTTCACATGATCAGAATACGAGGGGATAGCGCATGACATGGACCTTGGCATCGGCGTTGCGCATCGCGCTGCTGGACGACCACGCCGTGGTGCGTTACGGCCTGGCCAAGCGCCTGGCCGAGGAGCCGGATTTCACCGTGGTCGGCGCCTTCGCCACCAGCAAGGAGCTCATGGCAGCCCTGCGCGCCTCGCCGGCCGATCTGCTGCTGATCGATTATTCGCTGGGCAGCAATGACATCGACGGTCTCAACCTGATCCGCGCCTTGCGCGTGCGCTTTCCGCGTTCCAAGATCCTGGTGACCTCGGCCCACAGCAGCCCGGCGACGGTGGCCATGGCGATGAAGGCGGGGGCACGCGGTTTCGTCAGCAAATCGCAGGAGCTGGCCGAACTGATCCTGGCCATCCGCACCATCAGCCGGGGACGCGAATATCTCAACAGCACCATGACCCGCGAGCTGGCCATCATGCAGGCCGCCGAAGCGGCCACGCGCAGCCAGCCCGAAGTGCGCCCGCCGCGCCGGCGACCGCGCGGCACCGACGTCTCGCCGGACTCGCTGTCGGACATGCCCAGCCTGTCGCCGCGCGAACGGGAAGTTCTGCGCTGCTGCCTGGACGGCATGTCGGTCACCGACATCGCGGAAAAATTCGCACGCAGCGTCAAGACCATCAGCGGGCAGAAGCAATCGGCCTTCCGCAAGCTGGGCGTGCGCAGTGACAACGAACTGTTCAAGATCGAATACCAGATCAAGGAGCTGTAAATGCCGCACCAGAGGGAAAGCGCCACTACCGGGCAACGTGAACCGGCCGTGCTGCAGGTCGATGATTCCGTCACCATTCGTTACGCCATCCAGAACCGCCTGCAGCGGCTCGGCTGCCAGGTCGATTGCGTGGCCGATGGCGGCAGCGCATTGGCCGCCATCCGGGCGCGGCCCTACGGGCTGGTGCTGCTGGATTGCTTCCTGCCCGACATCCCCGGTCAGGAAGTCGCCCGCCAGGTGCGGCAGCTGGAACAGACGCAGCGCCAGCGTCCTTATACGCCACTGATCGGCATTTCCGCCGAGACCGATGCAATGCACGTGCAGCGCTGTCTGGACTGCGGCATGGACGGCATGCTCCCCAAGCCCCTGCAGACCCAGGCCATCCGGCGCCTGCTGGCCCTCTGGTGCGATCTCGACAATGAAGAGGATGGCCAGGCCATGACCCCTGAACAGGAATATGGACAGGATCTGGACCGGCTCTTCCTGCAAACCACCCGCAACGATCTGGCGGCGCTCGAACAGGCCAGCCTGCAGGGCGACCGGGGAAGGATGGTGCAGCTCGCGCACCGCATGAAGGGAGCCGCCCTGACCATGGGACGGCTGGAACTGGTGGCGCTGCTGGATTGCGTGGAAGAAGCGCTGCGCGCCGAGGCCGATGGCCAGGCCGCCATCAGCCTGCTGCTGCAGTCGCTGGCCAGTGCCCTGCAGGCGCGCAGCCTGCAGGCCTGATTCCGTCAGATTCGTTCAGGCACCCACCCACGGCAGGCCGGCCTTGCACCAGCCCTCGATGGTCTTGCGGTGGCCGTTGGCGTCCTTGTTGCCTTCAAAGCCTTCCAGGATATCGAAGCACTGCGTGTAGCCGTTTTCCGTGGCCAGCTTGGCGGCATGCTTGGAGCGCACGCCCGAGCGGCACAGGAACAGCAGCACTTCTCCGGGCCGGGCGGCTTCCTGCAGTTGTTCGAGGAACTGCGGATTGGGCTTGCCCTCGGGGTAGAGATTCCACTGCACCGCCAGGTGCTGCGCCGCCGGGATCTGGACCACGCCGACCCAGTCACGCTCGGCGCGGGTGCGCACGTCGACCAGCTTGATGGCGGGATCGGACTGCAGCAGGGCCAGGGCTTCCTGCGGGGTTACGGCACCGGCATAGGGCAGTTGCCCGTCGGTCGCGCGTTGGGTGGCAGTGCCGAGAATCGAATCGTTGCTCATGGGAAAAGTCTCTGAAGAAGAAAGAAGTGCGGACAGGGAAAGCGCAGGAATTCCGGTGAAAGCCCCTGAAGCGCAACGAAGCCAAGGAAGTCAGTGCGCCTCAAGGGAGATGATTTTAAACAATATAAACAGTTAGGCAATTTTCCCAAGCTGGTGCACGCCGTGCAGCTCATCAAGCGACTGCCCCAACACGGCGCATGCACGAAAGTGGTGCAATTCATATTCAATCACGCGAATATGCATTTGTTCGGTGCATTTTGTGAAATTCGCACTAAAATAATGCATATCTGCAGTGCCTCTGCACCGCGCGCAGCGCCCCAACTGGCGCGTCCTCCCTAAAAACTTCCATTATTGGCGCACCCGAAAGGTTGGTGGCATGGAATCTGCTATCATCCGCGACTGAGTTCGGCGCAAGACCGTTGTATCAAATGCAAAGATCCAGTCGCAGAAAACGGCTCAACACCCCAATTTATACTACTTCCTCGTTTTAGGAGATTCGCATGGCAAGGACGGCCGCAGAGGTTTTGAAGATGGTGAAGGACAACGAAGTCAAGTTTGTCGACTTCCGTTTCGCTGACACCCGTGGCAAGGAACAGCACGTGACCGTGCCGGTTTCGCATTTCGACATCGACAAGTTCGAATCCGGTCACGCCTTCGACGGTTCGTCGATCGCCGGCTGGAAGGGTATCGAAGCCTCCGACATGCTGCTGATCCCGGACCCGAACACCGCCAACATCGACCCGTTCATGGAAGAGACCACCCTCTTCATGCAATGTGACGTGATCGAGCCGTCCGACGGCAAGGGCTACGACCGCGATCCGCGCTCCATCGCCAAGCGCGCTGAAGCCTACCTGAAGTCCTCCGGCCTGGGCGACACCGCCTACTTCGGTCCGGAACCCGAATTCTTCATCTTCGACGGCGTGCGTTGGGGTGCCGACATGTCCGGTTCCTTCGTCAAGATCGACTCCGAAGAAGCTTCCTGGAGCACCGGCGCCGAGATCGAAGGCGGCAACTCCGGCCACCGTCCGACCGTCAAGGGCGGCTACTTCCCGGTTCCCCCGGTCGACAGCTTCCAGGACATGCGTTCGGAAATGTCCCTGATCCTGGAATCCCTGGGCATCCCCGTCGAAGTGCACCACCACGAAGTCGCTGGCGCTGGCCAGAACGAACTGGGCACCAAGTTCTCGACCCTGGTCGAGCGCGCTGACTGGACCCAGACCCTGAAGTACGTGATCTGGAACGTCGCCCACACCTACGGCAAGACCGCAACCTTCATGCCCAAGCCGCTGGTTGGCGACAACGGCTCCGGCATGCACGTGCACCAGTCGGTCTGGAAGGATGGCAAGAACCTGTTCGCTGGCGACGGCTATGCAGGCCTGTCCGAGTTCGCGCTGTACTACATCGGCGGCATCATCAAGCACGCCAAGGCCCTGAACGCGATCACCAACCCCGGCACCAACTCGTACAAGCGTCTGGTCCCCGGCTTCGAAGCTCCGGTCAAGCTGGCCTACTCGGCCCGCAACCGTTCCGCTTCGATCCGTATCCCGCACGTGGCGAACCCGAAGGGCCGCCGCATCGAGACCCGTTTCCCGGATCCCCTGGCCAACCCGTACCTGTGCTTCTCGGCCCTGCTGATGGCCGGTCTGGATGGCGTGCAGAACAAGATCCACCCGGGCGAAGCTGCCACCAAGGACCTGTACCACCTGCCGCCGGAAGAAGACAAGCTGATCCCGACCGTCTGTGCTTCGCTGGATGAAGCCCTGGAGCACCTGGACAAGGACCGCGAGTTCCTGACCCGTGGCGGCGTGTTCACCGACAGCATGATCGATGCCTACATCGAGCTGAAGATGCAGGAAGTCCAACGCTTCCGCATGACCACGCACCCGATCGAATTCGACATGTACTACTCGCTGTAATCGAATCCGCATCCGGAGAAAAAGGGGAAGCTTGCTTCCCCTTTTTTTATGCGCGGCGCACCGCCTGCTGCAGGGCAGTGCGCCCGAAAATTGCTAGTCAAAAAAGATCCGGAACAACATCCGCCGCGGCAAGCCTTTGCAAGATCCAGCCAGACCGGCACGAGACGACATGACCCCAGGCATCAAGAATCCTCCCATGAAGACACCGCTCCCATCCCTCGATGGCCTCGACCTGCTGGCCTCGGCCGTGATCATCCTCGATGCCAATGGCGGCATCGTCTACGCCAATGCCGCCGCCGAGAACCTGCTGGAGAGCTCCTTCAAGGTCCTCTCGCAGCAGAAGCTCTCGGAGCTCTTCCTCAATGGCAAGGAGCTGACCGCGCTGTTCTACCAGGCCATCGAACACCAGTTCGCCGACAAGCGCCTGGACCTGGTGCTGGAGCGTGCCAACCGCGAGCCGCTGCAGGTCCACACCATCGTCACGCCCCTGGACAGTACCGACTGGCCGGTGCTGCTGGAGTTGCGCGAGAACGTCCAGCAACTCAAGCTGGACCGCGAAGAGCGCATGTTCGACCAGAGCCAGGCCAACAAGGAACTGATCCGCAACCTGGCCCACGAGATCAAGAATCCGCTGGGCGGTATCCGTGGCGCCGCCCAGCTGCTGGAGCTGGAGCTGCCCGAGCGCCACCTCAAGGAATTGCGCGAATACACCCAGGTCATCATCAAGGAAGCCGACCGCCTGCAGACCCTGGTGGATCGCCTGCTGGCCCCGCACCGCCACCCGCACATCGTCGGCGACGTCAACATCCACGAAGTCTGCGAACGCGTGCGCAGCCTGGTGATGGCCGAGTTCCCGCAGGGGCTGAGCATCAAGCGCGACTATGACCTGTCGATCCCCGAATTCCGGGGCGACAAGGAGCAACTGATCCAGGCCGTCCTGAACATCGTCCACAACGCTGCGCAAGCACTGGCCGACCGCATCCGTGCCGGTGATGGCGAGCTGATTCTGCGCACGCGCGTCTCGCGCCAGGTGACGCTATCCAAGGTCAGATACCGGCTGGCACTAGACTTGCATATCATCGATAACGGTCCGGGCATTCCTCCCGACATCCAGGAAAGAATCTTCTATCCACTGGTGTCGGGTCGCGAGGGAGGCAGCGGACTGGGGCTGACCCTGGCGCAGACCTTCGTGCATCAGCACATGGGTGTCATCGAATGCGACAGCCGGCCCGGTTGTACCGATTTCAGAATACTTATACCGCTGCCGTGAGCATGGCCGCAGGCGGCGCGCCAAAGCCGAGTGGATGCCAAGGCATCCGGTCCACCAAGGGGGCTGCGGACAGGGCGCCAGAAGCGCCGTGGATCGCGGGAGCATTAACAGCATGACCAACGCAGGAAGAAGTTATTTATGAAGCCAATCTGGATTGTTGACGACGACGAATCGATACGCTGGGTGCTCGAAAAAGCCCTGGCCCGAGAAAATCTCGCCACGCAGAGTTTCTCCAGCGCACGCGATGCGATGGCAGCCCTGCAGAACGGCACGCCGCAAGTGCTGGTGTCCGACATCCGCATGCCCGGTGCCTCCGGCCTGGAACTGCTGCAGACCATCAAGGCCAAGCACCCCGGCATCCCGGTGATCATCATCACCGCCTTCTCGGATCTGGACTCGGCGGTCTCCGCCTTCCAGGGCGGCGCCTTCGAATACCTGGCCAAGCCCTTCGACGTCGACAAGGCGGTCGAACTGATTCGCCGCGCGCTCGACGAGAGCCTGCGCGAAACCGATATCGAGCAGGGTGCAGCCCAGACTCCCGAAATCCTCGGCCAGGCACCGGCGATGCAGGACGTGTTCCGCGCCATCGGCCGCCTGTCGCAATCCAATGTCACGGTGCTCATCACCGGCGAATCCGGTTCCGGCAAGGAGCTGGTGGCGCGTGCCCTGCACAAGCACAGCCCGCGCGCCAGCCAGCCGTTCGTGGCGCTCAACACGGCGGCCATCCCCAAGGACCTGCTGGAATCCGAACTGTTCGGCCATGAACGCGGTGCCTTCACCGGCGCGCAAGCCATGCGCCGTGGCCGTTTCGAGCAGGCCGAAGGCGGCACGCTGTTCCTCGATGAAATCGGCGAC
>NZ_DBIC01000109.1:7800-8133 GCF_002296545.1 Herbaspirillum sp. UBA812
ATCGGCGACATGCCGCTGGACCTGCAGACGCGCCTGTTGCGCGTGCTGTCCGACGGGCACTTCTATCGTGTCGGCGGCCATCAGTCGCTGAAGGCCAATGTACGCGTCATTGCGGCCACTCACCAGAACCTGGAGCAGCGTGTACGTGAAGGTTTGTTCCGGGAAGACTTGTACCACCGCCTGAACGTGATCCGCCTGCGCCTGCCCAGCCTGCGCGAACGCAGCGAAGACATTCCCATCCTGGCCCGCTACTTCCTGGCGCAGAGTGCGCGCCAGCTGGGCGTGGAAGCCAAGCGCCTGTCGCCGCAGGCGATGCAGTTCCTGTCGCAGCTG
>NZ_DBIC01000323.1:0-6453 GCF_002296545.1 Herbaspirillum sp. UBA812
GCGCGCCGGTCAGGTCGGAGGGGGTGAAGGTCGGGCCGGAAGTACGGACCGCACCGCTGTGTTCGACGATGGCCGGCTTCATCAATTCGAACCAGGCGCGTGGATTGTCGCGCAGGAATTCCCAATTGCCGTGCTCGCGATAAGCCTGTTCCAGGCGCGGCACCATGTCTTCCATGCGCTGCTGTGCCTGCTCGTTGAGATAGCCGAGGAAGTCGCGGTTGAAGATGTAATGCCCCGCGCCATTGATGGCCGCAATCACCGCCACGATCAGGGCCAGCATCGCATAGAAGAGCTTCAGGCGAATGTTGGCGCGATAGAAGAAGCGGTCGGTCAGCTCGGCGATCGAGTGGGCGATGGACATGGGATGCAGCAGGCGGTCGGTGGAATCAGGCCAGAGCTTATCAAGAACCCGGGCGGCGGTGGCGCACGAGTTGCCAATGTCATGCGCGATGTTGCAGGACGGACATGCCGTCGCGCTTGCTCATTTTTCCCTCACATTTGTTTTCCATAATCGCAGGTCCGATAGCTCATTGCGCCCGGAACCCGCGCCCATGGCGGCTGGCGGACGGGCAGAAAGCCACCCGATCATGCAAGAAAACCTCACACTCTCGCGCCGCCCGGGGCGCAGTTCCTCCACCGCAGCCCGTCTGGTGCTGTCGCTGATGCTGGTGGCCGTCCTTGGCGCCTGCTCCAAATCCGGCGACCAGCCCAAGCCTGCGGCCCAGTCCGAAGTCGGCTATGTCGTCGTCAAGGCCCAGCGCCAGGCGCTGACCACCGAGTTGCCCGGCCGTACCACGGCCTATCTGGCGGCCGACATCCGTCCGCAGGTGGGCGGCATCATCCAGAAGCGCCTGTTCAAGGAAGGCAGCAACGTCAAGGCCGGCCAGCCGCTGTACCAGATCGATCCGGCCAGCTACCAGGCGGCCTATGACAGCGCCAAGGCATCCTTGCTGAAGGCACAGGCTACGCTGGCCTCCTCCAGGCTGAAGGCCGACCGTTATGCCGAGCTGAACAAGATCGACGCCGTCTCCAAGCAGGACAACGACGACGCCCAGAGTACGCTGCGCCAGAACCAGGCCGACGTGGAAGTGCAGAAGGCCGCCGTGCAGACCGCAGCCATCAACCTGCAATACACCAAGATCCTGTCGCCCATCTCGGGCCGCATCGAGAAATCCAGCGTCACTCCCGGCGCGCTGGTGACGGCCAGCCAGACCACTGCACTGACCACGGTGCAACAGATCGATCCGATCTACGTCGATGTGACGCAATCCACCGTGGACCTGCTGCGCCTGCGCCGCGAACTGGCCAGCGGCCAGATCAAAAAGAGTGGCGACAATGCCGCCCAGGTCAAGATACTGCTGGAAGATGGCTCCACCTATGAGCGCACCGGCAAGCTCGAATTCACGGGCCTGTCGGTCGATACCGGCACTGGCATGATCACGCTGCGCGCGGTGGTCCCGAATCCGGAGGGCGTGCTGTTGCCGGGCGCGTATGTGCGTGCGGTACTGGAAGAAGGTGTGGATGACCACGCGCTGCTGGTGCCGCAGAAGGCCATCAGCCGCGACCAGACCGGTGCGGCGACGGCCCTGGTGCTGGGGAACGACGGCAAGGTCCAGCAGCGCCTGGTGACCGTGGCGCGTGCCGTGGGCAACAACTGGTGGATCAGCCGTGGGTTGCAGCAAGGCGACAAGCTCATCGTCGATGGCTTGCAGAAGGTGCGTACCGGTGACACTCCGCGTGCCATCGACATCACCGACAGCCTGCAGAAGGACCTGGCGCGTGAAGCCGCTGCGGCGGCCGCCGATCCCTCGCTGGGCGGTGATGCCGACAAGGCGGGCGAGTCCGCCGCTGCCCCGGCCACCAGCGTCCAGTCGAAGTAAGCGAGGCGCACATGGCACGTTTCTTTATCGACCGGCCCATCTTCGCGTGGGTCATCGCCATCATCATCATGCTGGGCGGGATGATGTCGATCCGCTCGCTGTCGCTGGAGCAGTATCCGGACATCGCGCCGCCCAAGGTCAACATCAAGGCCACCTACACCGGTGCCTCGGCCAAGACCCTGGAAGATTCGGTGACCCAGGTCATCGAACAGCAGATGAAAGGCCTGGACAACCTGCAATACATGTCGGCCAGCTCCAGTTCGGCCGGCAGCGCCACGGTGGCGCTGACCTTCACCGCCGGTACCAATCCGGACGTGGCCCAGATGCAGGTGCAGAACAAGCTGCAGCAGGTCACGGCGCGCCTGCCGCAGGCGGTGCAGAACAATGGCGTGACCGTCACCAAGGCCTCCACCGATATCCTGATGGTGCTGTCGCTGACCTCGGATGATCCGCGCATCACCAGCATCGACATCGGCGACTTCATCAGCAGCACGCTGACCGACCAGATCAGCCGCGTGGAAGGCGTGGGCGACGTGACCGCCTTTGGTACCAATTACGCGATGCGCATCTGGATCGATCCGGCCAAGCTGCAGAAGTACGCGCTGATGCCGTCCGACGTCACCAGCGCGCTCGAAGCGCAGAACACCGAAGTGTCGGCCGGCGAGATCGGCGCACTGCCGGCGCAACCGGGTCAGCAGATCAACGCCACCATCACGGCGCGCAGCAAGCTGACTACGCCGGATGAGTTCCGCAACATCATCGTCAAGTCTTCCGCCGATGGTTCAGTGGTGAAACTATCTGATGTGGCCCGCGTGGAGCTGGGTGGCGAGAGCTACCAGGTGGCCTCGCAGCAGAATGGAAAACCGTCTTCGGCACTGGCGATCCAGCTGGCCACCGGCGCCAATGCGCTGGCCACGGCCGATGCGGTCAAGAAGAAGATGGCCGAACTGGAGCCCTACTTCCCGGCCTCCATGAAGCTCAAGACCAACATCGCCTACGACACCACGCCTTTCGTGCGCGTGTCGCTGGAAGAAGTGGTCAAGACCCTGATCGAAGCCATCGTGCTGGTGGTGCTGATCATGTACCTGTTCCTGCAGAACATCCGCGCCACCTTCATTCCGGCCATCACGGTCCCGGTGGTGCTGCTGGGGACCTTCGGCATCCTGGCCATGTTCGGCTATTCCATCAACACCCTGACCATGTTCGGAATGGTGCTGGCCATCGGCTTGCTGGTGGACGATGCCATCGTGGTGGTGGAAAACGTCGAGCGCCTGATGAGCGAAGAAAAGCTCAGTCCCAAGGAGGCCACCCGCAAGTCCATGCAGGAAATCACCGGTGCGCTGGTCGGTATCGCCATGGTGCTGTCGGCGGTGTTCATCCCGATGGCCTTCTTCGGCGGATCCACCGGCGTGATCTATCGCCAGTTCTCCATCACCATCGTCTCGGCCATGGCCTTGTCGGTGATGGTGGCGCTGACCCTGACTCCGGCGCTGTGCGCCACGCTGCTCAAGCCGCATGCCAGCGGCCACGTGCAGCAAGGAAAATTCTTTACCTGGTTCAACCGCACCTTTGACCGCAGCGCGACCCGCTACCAGGGCGGTGTCGGCGGCCTGCTCAAGCGGGGCAAGCGCGGCCTGCTGATGTATGCGCTGATCGCCGTGGCGATGGCGGTGCTGTTCATGCGCCTGCCCACGTCCTTTCTGCCGGAAGAAGACCAGGGCGTGCTGATGGCCCAGATCCAGCTGCCCACGGGCGCGACCGCCGAGCAGACCGCTACTGTCGTGAAGACTGTGCAGGAATACTTCATGAACAAGCCCGAGTCGGTCGATTCGGTGCTGGCCATCGTCGGTGCAGGCGTGGGTGGCAACAGCCAGAACGGTGCGCGTGCCTTCATCCGCTTGAAGGAGTGGGACCAGCGTACCGGTGCCGGGCAGTCGGCTTCCGAGCTGGTGCGCCTGGCCAACGCGGACTTGTCCAAGATCCGCGGGGCGCGCGTGTTCCTGATGAATCCGCCTGCGGTGCGCGGTTTGGGACAGAGTTCCGGCTTCGACCTGGAATTGAAGGATGTGGGTGGCGTGGGCCACGATGCGCTGTTGAAGGCGCGTGACCAGTTCCTGCAACTGGCGCGCGGCAATGCGCTGCTGGCCAACGTGCGGACCACCGGCCTTGATGACACTCCGCAATTGCGTGTGGCCATCGATGACCGCAAGGCTGATGCGCTGTCGATTGCGACCTCCGACATCAACTCGACATTGGCCACTGCCATGGGCGGCACCTACGTCAATGACTTCCTCAGCAACGGGCGCGTCAAGAAGGTCTATGTGCAGGGCGATTCCGCCTTCCGCATGCAGGCCGAAGACCTGAACCGCTGGTATGTGCGCAACTCGGCCAGCCAGATGGTGCCGTTCTCGGCCTTCATGAGCAGCAAGTGGACCTATGGACCTTCCCTGCTGGAGCGCTACAACGGCGTGTCGTCCTTCGAGATCGTCGGTGAACCGGCAGCGGGTGTGAGCTCGGGAACGGCCATGGCCGAAGTGGAAAAACTGGTGGCGCAACTACCGGCCGGCATCGGCTTCGAGTGGACCGGTTCGTCCTATCAGGAGCGGCTCTCGGGCAACCAGGCACCGATGCTGTATGCGATTTCCATCCTCTTCGTGTTCCTCTGCCTGGCGGCCTTGTATGAGAGCTGGTCGGTACCGTTCGCAGTGATCCTGGCGGTGCCACTGGGCATCGTCGGCACCGTGCTGCTGACGGGGATTTTCGGGATGTCCAATGACGTGTATTTCCAGGTGGGGCTGTTGACCACGGTGGGCCTGTCGGCCAAGAACGCGATCCTGATCGTGGAATTCGCCAAGCAATTGCACGAGTCCGGCAAGAGCCTGCGGGATGCCACCCTGGAAGCGGTGCAGCTGCGCCTGCGTCCGATCCTGATGACCTCGCTGGCCTTCATGTTCGGCGTGCTGCCGCTGGCCGTGGCCAGCGGGGCCGGCTCGGCCAGCCGCCGCGCCATCGGCACGGGCGTGCTGGGCGGCATGCTCTCGGCCACTTTGCTGGGCATCTTCTTCGTGCCCTTGTTCTACTACCTGATCGGCACCTGGCTGGATCGCCGCGCGGCGAAGAAGCCGCGCCAGGATGACGATCACGCGACACAAAAGGAGGGCGTGTGATGACCCGGCCCGCACAACAGACATCCATCCTCTGGACCCGCACGGCCATGGTGCTGGCGCTCACGGCAGCGCTGGCGGGCTGCGCCAACCTCGCGCCCGATTACGCGCAGCCGGCCGCACCGGTGCCGGCCAGCTGGACCCAGCAGGTCGACGGCAAGCCGCTCGGCGGCAGCGCCGGCAAGGCCGCTGGCGAGATTGATGCGGACCAGCTCGGCTGGCGCGAATTCTTCCTCGATCCACGTCTGCAGCAGGTGATTGCCGCTGCGCTGGAGAACAACCGTGACCTGCGGGTGGCGGCGTTGAACATCGAGAAGGCGCGTGCGCAATATCGCATCACCGATGCCGATCGCTATCCGGCCATCTCCGCCACCGGCACCAGTACTGCCAGCCGCACGCCGTCTGAGCTGACCACCAGCGGCCGCGCCACGGTGTCGCGGCAGCAGAGTGTGACGGTGGGGATCAGCGCTTACGAACTCGATTTCTTCGGTCGCCTGAAGAATCTCTCGGATGCGGCGCTGGAGACCTATCAATATCAGGTCGAGACCCGTCGCAGCACGCACATCAGCCTGGTGGCCGAAGTGGCCACGGCGTGGCTCACGCTGGCCTCCGACCGCGAGCTGTTGAAGCTGGCGCAGGACACCTATGCCAGCCAGTCGCGCACCTTCGAACTGAGCCAGCGCAGCCATGATATCGGCACCGTCTCCGGGGTCGACCTGGCCAGCCAGGAAGCCACGGTGCAAGCGGCACGCGCCGATGTGGCCAGCTACACCAGCCAGGTCGCGCAGGACATCAATGCGTTGCGCCTGCTGGTCGGGGCCGATGTGGATGCGGCGCTGTTGCCAACCGGCTTGCCGGATACCGCCAGCGTATTGCCTTCCACGCCTGCCGGCTTGCCGTCGCAAGTACTGCTGCGCCGCCCGGATGTGCTGGCCGCAGAACATACGCTGAAATCCGCCAATGCCGACATCGGAGCAGCGCGCGCGGCCTTCTTCCCCAGCATTTCGCTCACCGCTGATGGCGGTACGGCCAGCCGCACGCTGGGTGGCTTGTTCAAGGCCGGCAGTGGCAGCTGGAGTTTCGTGCCATCGATCAACCTGCCCATCTTCAATGCGGGCAGCCTGCGTGCCAGCCTGGATTCGGCCAAGATCACGCGCGACATCGATGTGGCCAATTACGAGAAGGCGATCCAGACCGCCTTCCGTGAAGTGGCCGACGCACTCGCCGTGCGCGCCACGCTGGACCAGCGGCTGGATGCGCAGGGCCGGGCCACGGCGGCCAGCGAGAAGGCCTTCCGCTTGTCCGAGGCACGCTACAAGAATGGCATCGACAGCTATCTCACCACGCTGGTGGCGCAGCGTACGCTGTACTCCGCACAGCAGACCTTGATCTCGCTGCGACTGACCGAG
>NZ_DBIC01000029.1:0-15082 GCF_002296545.1 Herbaspirillum sp. UBA812
GCCTGGCCATCGTGCGCGAGATCGTGCAGGCTTCGCAGGGCGCGATCCGGCTCGATGCGCCGGCGCAAGGCAGTGGGCTGGTGGCTACCGTGAGCCTGCCGGCGCTGGCGGGCTGAGGCCTTTCTTTCCCATGCAGCGGTAATACAAAACCGCGCAGCCCCCACAACAAACGATCAAAAAGTATCAGCCCGCCGCACGCTTTTGGCGTGGAGCGGCGCGCCCTGCCCTCGTACTCTTGCTCCTGCCTGTGAAGGCAAAGGGTGCTTGCGAATCCCCCCGCATCTGCGCCCGACCTGAACGATAAAAAATACCAGGAGACAACCCGTGAACAAGATCTGCTTGGGCGCCGCGTGCGCCGTCCTTGGCACTGCCCTGCCCGTGGTGGCATCGGCGCAGTCCTGCAATGTCCCCGTGCTGAAGGTGCTGGCGCAGAAGAGCCTGGGCCTGACGGTGATGGAGAAATCGCTCGCCGATTACCAGAAGCGCACCGGCACCCGTGTGGAGATCAGCTACTTCGGCGAGAACGACCGGCGCGCCAAGTCGCGCCTGGATGCTTCCACCAAGGCCGGTTCCTACCAGGTGTATTACGTCGATGAAGCCAACGTGGCCGAGTTCGCCTCGGCCGGCTGGATCGTGCCGCTGCTGAAGTATTTCCCCAAGGAGGCCGACTATGACGACTTCCTGCCCGGCCGCCGGGCGGTGGCCAGCTACAAGGACGTGGCGTATTTCGCGCCGCTGATCGGCGGTTCCGATTTCCTCTTCTATCGCCGCGACCTGCTGGAAAAGGCCGGCCTGCCGGTACCGCGCACGCTGGACGAACTGGTGGCCGACATCAAGAAGCTGCATTCGCCGCCCGGCGTCTATGGCTGGGTGGCACGCGGCCAGCGCGGCTCGGGCATGAACGTGTGGCGCTGGGCGCCCTTCATGCTGGCCGAGGGCGGCCAGTGGACCGACAAGAACAACCAGCCGGCCTTCAATTCGCCGGCGGCCGTCAAGGCCACGCAGCTCTATGCGGAACTGTTCAAGTACGGCCCCCCGGGTGCGGCCACCTATGACTGGAGCAATGCGCTGGAAGCCTTCCGCTCGGGCAAGGTGGCCTTCATGATCGAGTCCACGCCCTTCGCCGACTGGATGGAAGACAGCAGCAAGTCCAGCGTGGCCGACAAGGTCGGCTATGCTCGCCCGCCGGCACCGCTGCCCTCGGCCGCCTACGGCCACGGGCTGGCCATCTCCGCCATCGGTGCCAAGGACGAGTGCACGCGCCAGGCAGCCGGCAAGTTCATCGCCTTTGCCACCGGCAAGGAGCAGGAACAGGCGCGCCTGCGCGAGAAGGTCTTCAGCGACTACAACCGCACCAGCACCATCCAGAGCGATTACTTCCAGATGAACGTCAAGCCGCAGATCCTTGCCGGCCTGAAGGACACCACCCCGGTCTCCAAGCTGACCATCTGGCCCAGCCCGCAGTGGCCGGACATCGGCGACAACCTGGGCGTGGCGCTGGAAGAAGTCTTCACCGGCACCCAGAAGGACATTCCGCGCGCCCTGAACGAAGCCGCCCAGTATGCGCAGGACGCGATGGAACACGCGCGCAAATAATTTACTTCATTCAACCGCGTCAAACGATGTAGCCGCCCTGTTCCCTTGCCGGAACGGGGCGGACTCCGGAGTCCTGCATGTTCAATCGTGGAAAGACCTCGCTGCCCTACCTGTTCCTCGGCCCGTCGCTGCTGGTGATGCTGGTACTGGGGCTGGTACCGACGGTGGCGGCGATCAACCTGGCACTGAAGAACCGCGTGCTGCGCTATCCCGACAGCGACTATGTCTGGCTGCGCAATGTCGAGCGGCTGCTGTCGGACCGGCGCTTCCTCAATGCCATCGAAGTCTCGGCGATCTGGGAAGTGGTCACCGTGCTGGGTGCGGTGGTGGCCGGCATCCTCATCGCCATCTACCTGTTTGAAAACGTCCATGGCAAATGGCGGCAAGCCATGTGCGTCTTGCTGATCACGCCGGTGCTGCTGCCGCGCGTGTCGGCCGCCTTCATCTGGAAGTTCATGTATTCGCCGCTGACCGGCATCCTGGGCTGGCTGCTGGGACTGGTGGGCATCCATGACACGGCCTTCCTCTCGGACCCGCTGCTGGCGCTCTATGCGGTGGCCGCCGTCGATATCTGGCAGTGGGGATTGTTCTTCGCCGTGATCGTCCTGAAGCTGCTGGAAACCCTGCCGCCCGAGCCACTGGAGGCGGCGCGGCTGGACCACGCCCGCACCTGGCAGGTGTATGCCTACATCGCCCTGCCGATGTTGAAGGCCCCGCTCGTCAGCCTGGTCTTCATCAAGATGGTGGAGTCGCTGCGCTCCTTCGACCTGATCTACGTGATGACCAAGGGCGGGCCGGGCGTGGCTACCGAAACGCTGGACATGTATGCCTATGCCCAAGGCATCGGGCTGTCCGGCAAGGTTTCGTATGCCTCCACCATGGCGGTGCTGATGATGGTGGCCACCACGCTGATCTTTACCCTGATCTGGAAACGGGTGAGCAAATGGGAAGACTGATCGCACGCTGCGCCGTCTGGGGCGTGGGCATCCTGCTGGTGCTGGTGGCGGTGTTTCCGCTGCTGTGGGCGCTGCTCAATTCGCTGAAGACCTTGCTGGACATCGTCACGCCGACACCGCGCTTTCTCTTCACGCCGACGCTGGAGAACTATCGCCAGGTCATCGGCAGTCCGGAAGTGCTGGTGGGCCTGACCAACAGTGCCGTCATCGTCGGCAGCGCCGTGCTGCTGGGTACGCTCATGGGTGTGCCGGCAGCCTACGTGATTGCGCGCTATCACGTGCCGGGCAAGCGCGACATCCAGTTTTTCCTGCTCTCGCTGCGTTTCCTGCCGCCGGTGGCGGTGGCCATTCCGCTCATCGCGATCTGGGTCGACCTGGGGCTGTATGACACGCGCTTCTCGATGATCGTGACTTACCTGCTGACCACGCTCTCCACCATTACCTGGCTGTCGATCCCGGTGTTCCAGCGCATGCCGCGCGAGATCGAGGAAGCAGCCACCCTCGACGGCTATGGCCCCTATGCGGTGTTCTGGAAGATCGCCCTGCCCAACTGCGCCGGCACCTTGCTGGGCGGGATCATCTTCAGCTTCGTGCTGGTCTGGAACGAACTGATGATCGCCCTGGCGCTGACCTCCTCCAACAGCGCCACGCTGCCGGTGGTGGCCTCGGCCTTTACCTCCATGGGGCAGGAAGTGCCGTGGGGCGTGATCAACGCTTCCACCGTCTTGCTGGCGCTGCCGCCCCTGATCTTTGTCGGCGTCTTGAGCCGACTGTTGAATTCCATCCTCACCGGAAAATAAGGAGACCCCATGCAAGCCCTCGTACTCGAAGCCACGCGTGAACTGGCCCTGCGCGACATCGACCTGCCGCAGGATCTCGGTGCCCAGGATGTGCGCATCCGCATCCACACCGTGGGCATCTGCGGCAGCGACCTGCACTACTACACCCACGGCCGCATCGGTCCCTTCAAGGTGGAAGCGCCCATGGTGCTGGGGCACGAGGCCTCGGGCACCATCATCGAAGTCGGCAGCGACGTTACGCAACTGAAGCTCGGCGACCGCGTCTGCATGGAGCCGGGCATTCCGCGCCTGGATTCGCCGGCCACGCTGCGCGGCCTGTACAACCTCGACCCCTCGGTGCGCTTCTGGGCCACGCCGCCCATCCACGGCTGCCTCACCGGCAGCGTGGTGCATCCTGCGGCCTTCACCTATCGGCTGCCGGACAACGTCAGCTTTGCCGAAGGGGCCATCGTCGAACCCTTGTCCATCGGCCTGCAGGCCGCCACCAAGGCGCGCATGAAGCCGGGCGATACGGCCGTGGTGATCGGTGCCGGTACCATCGGTGCCATGACTGCACTGGCAGCGCTGGCGGGGGGCGCGGCGCGCGTGATCCTGGCCGATGTGGTGGCCGAGAAGCTGGCCCACTTCGCCAACAATCCCGCCGTCATCACGGTGGACGTGACACAGCAGGCCCTGACCGATGTGGTGCAGCAGGTCACCGAGGGCTGGGGTGCCGATGTGGTGTTTGAGGCGTCGGGCCATGCCGGCGTCTACCAGACCTTGCTGGATCTGGTGTGTCCCGGTGGCTGCGCGGTGCTGGTGGGCATGCCGCCGGAGCCGGTGGGACTGGACGTGGTGACCATGCAGACCAAGGAAGTGCGGCTGGAATCAGTCTTCCGTTATGCCAACATTTTCCCGCGCGCACTGGCGCTGCTGAGCTCGGGAATGATCGATGTGAAGCCTTTCATTTCACGCAGTTTCCCCTTCTCGCAGGGGATTGAGGCCTTCGAGGAAGCCGCGCGCGGCCGTCCGCAGGATGTGAAGATCCAGATCGAAATGGAAGGCTGACCATGGCCGACATCCGCTGCCAGGGCTTGTCCAAGCATTACGCCGGTGGCCCGCCGGTATTGCATCCGCTGGACCTCACCATCGGTGATGGCGAATTCGTGGTCCTGCTCGGCCCCTCCGGCTGCGG
Organism: Herbaspirillum sp. UBA812; assembly: GCF_002296545.1. Classification (NCBI taxonomy): domain Bacteria; kingdom Pseudomonadati; phylum Pseudomonadota; class Betaproteobacteria; order Burkholderiales; family Oxalobacteraceae; genus Herbaspirillum; species Herbaspirillum sp. UBA812. The sequence continues at coordinate 4,527 of NZ_DBIC01000029.1, forward strand.
CAAATCGACCATGCTGCGCATGATCGCCGGGCTCGAAGAGATCAGCGGCGGCACCCTCTCCATCGGCGGCAAGGTGGTCAACGCGCTGCCTGCGCGGGATCGCAACGTGGCCATGGTGTTCCAGAACTACGCGCTCTATCCGCACATGAACGTGTATGACAATATCGCCTTCGGCCTGCGCCGTCTGAAACGTCCGGCCGACGAGATCGACCGCCGCGTGCGCGAAGTGGCGGCCATGTTGAATCTCGATGCCCTGCTAGGCCGCAAGCCGCGCGCCATGTCCGGTGGCCAGCAGCAGCGCGCGGCGATTGCGCGCGCCATCATCAAGACGCCGTCGGTGTTCCTGTTCGATGAGCCGCTCTCCAACCTCGATGCCAAACTGCGCGCGCAATTGCGCGGCGACATCAAGCGCCTGCACCAGCGCCTGCGCACCACCACCGTCTACGTTACCCACGACCAGCTCGAAGCCATGACGCTGGCTGACCGCGTCATCCTCATGCAGGGCGGACAGATCGTGCAGGCGGGTTCGCCGGCCGAGCTCTATCGTTATCCGCGCACGCTCTTTGCGGCCGGATTCATCGGCACGCCTGCCATGAACTTCCTTGATGGCGTGGTCGAGCGCGATGGGGCCACGCTCTCGGTGCGCTGCGAAGACCAGCGCTGGGTCCTGCAAGATGAAAGGTTTTCACGCCTGATGCCGGGAATGTCGGTAAAGTTGGCGGTGCGTCCTGACTATGTCCGCATGGCTGGAGAGCAGGACGCCGCCCACAGCCTGACCTGCGCGGTCGATGTGGAACTGGTGGAGATCCTGGGGGCCGATGCCCTCCTCACCACCCGCTGGGGCGCACAGACGCTGACCGCCCTGGTGAGCGCGCAGCACCTGCCGCAGGCGGGACAGCGCCTGCACCTGGCCTTCGATCAGCACGCGTTGCACGTGTTCGATGTACACAGCGGAGAGAACCTGTCGCTGCCGCCCGCCGCCTTTGCGGCCGGCGGACAAGACGACGGCCCGCATGGCAAGGAGACAAAGCATGAGTCCGGATCTGGAGCTGGTCCATACCCGCCAGGACGAATCGTTCAGGGCGTGGGTGCATGACTACCCGCACACGGTGGCCAAATGGCATTTTCATCCTGAATACGAAGTCCACGTCATCACCGCTTCCAGCGGCAAGTTTTTCGTGGGCGATTTCATCGGCGACTTCGGTCCCGGCAACCTGGTGCTGACCGGCCCCAACCTGCCGCACAACTGGGTCAGCAACCTGGGTGCGGGCGAACACGTGGGCGCGCGCGACCTGGTGCTGCAATTCTCGCGGCCCTTCGCCGACCGCATGCTGGGGGCCATCCCGGAGCTCTCGCCCTTGCAGGACCTGCTGGAGGGCGCAGCACGCGGATTGCAGTTTCCCGATGCGCTGGGCAGGTCGATCATTCCGCTGATGCAGGACCTGGCAGAGGCCGGCGGTGCGCGCCGTGTGGTGCTGATGATGAGCGTGCTGGAACAGCTGGCCTCCTGCCGCGAACGCAAGCCCCTGGCCGGCCCGGGCTACGACCTGGATGCCCAGCGGCACATGTCGTCCACCATCAACCAGGTGCTTTCCTGCATCCGCCAGAACCTGGGCGGCAACCTGCGCGAGAGCGATGTGGCCGAACTGGCGGGGATGAGCGTAAGCAGCTTTACGCGCTTCTTCAAGCGGCATACGGGCTGCACCTTCATCCAGTACCAGAACGGATTGCGCCTGAACGAGGCCTGCGAATTGCTGATGTGTACCGAACTGAGCGTGACCGAGGTGTGCTACCGGGTCGGGTTCAACAATCTTTCCAATTTCAATCGCCAGTTCCTGGCTCACAAGGGCATGCCGCCCTCGCGCTTCCGTGCGCTGCACCGGCTCAACGATGAAGTCCGGGCGGTCGCGTAGCGCCTCTCCACTTGCACGCAAAGGAAAATGATTTGAGCTATCTCGGCATCGACCTCGGCACTTCCGAAGTCAAGCTCGTCCTCACCGACGACGACTCCCACGTCATCGCCACCAGCAGCGCCCGCCTGCGGGTGGACAACCCGCATCCGCTGTGGTCCGAGCAGGCGCCGCAGGCCTGGTGGAACGCCACGCTCGACGCCATCGCCGCGTTGCGTGCCGAGTCCCCGCAGGCCTTCCAGGCCCTGCGCGGCATCGGCATCTCCGGCCAGATGCATGGCGCCACCCTGCTGGATCGCAACGGCAATGTATTACGTCCGGCCATCCTGTGGAACGACATGCGCGCCCATGCGGAATGCGTGGAGCTGGAAGCACTGGTGCCGGATGCGCCCGCCATCACCGGCAATCGGGCCATGCCGGGTTTCACGGCACCCAAACTGCTGTGGCTGTCGAAATACGAACCGGCGGTGTACCGCGCCATCGACAAGGTCTTGCTGCCCAAGGATTACCTGGGCTGGAAGCTGACGGGAGAATTCGTCTCCGAGATGTCGGACGCGGCCGGCACGCTCTGGCTGGACGTGGCGCAGCGCGACTGGTCCGACCGCATGCTGGCGGCCACCGGGCTGGATCGCAGCCACATGCCGCGCCTGGTCGAAGGCAGTGACGTGGCCGGCCAGTTGCGTGAGGAGTTGCGGCGCGAATGGGGCATCAACGGCCCGGTGGTGGTGGCCGGCGGTGCCGGGGACAATGCGGCCAGCGCGGTGGGTATCGGCGTGATCCAGGCGGGCGATGCATTCCTGTCGCTGGGCAGCTCGGGCGTCTTGTTCGCCGCCACGGCGCGGCATGCCCCCAATCCGCAACAGGGCGTGCATGCGTTCTGCCACTGCCTGCCGGGGCAATGGCATCAGATGAGCGTGATCCTGTCGGCAGCCGCCAGCCTGCATTGGCTCTCGGGCGTGACGGCGCGGCCGGTGGGCGAATTGGTGGCAGGGGCGGAGCGATTGACGGCGACGCAGCAGGCACAGGCTCCCTTGTTCCTGCCGTATCTGAATGGCGAGCGCACGCCGCACAATGATGCGACGGCCAAGGGCGTGCTGTTCGGCATGACGCCCGCGCATGAGACTGCGCATCTGGCCTATGCGGTGATGGAAGGCGTGGCCTTTGCGATGGCCGATGGCTATGCGGCCTTGCAGGCTGCGGGCACTACGCTGGAGAGTGCGGCTTTTGTGGGCGGTGGATCACGCAGTGCGTTCTGGGGGGAGCTGTGTGCTACCGCCCTGGGGATGCCTCTGCGACGGCATGCAGGGGCGGAAGTGGGCGCGGCGTTGGGGGCGGCGAGGTTGGGGAGGTTGGCGCGGACGGGGGAGGATGCGGCCAGCGTGTGCGTCCCACCCGAGGTACTGGAATGGTATCGCCCTGATACTGCAAGGCAGGCGCAATTGCAGCGCAGGCTGGCACAATATCGTCGCCTCTATCGTAGTCTCGCAGACGAATTCATCGCGTTCTCGCAGTCCTGAAATCGACGGACCACCGGCGTCCGGCCTGCTCCTTATCTCCAAAAAATACGCGGCATTTTTCGAAGCAATTCAACAGACTTCAAGCAAGCCATCGTGCAACATCTGCGCTTCCCGATTCGGCTTGCTGAAGTCTTCCCTGCCTTCTTCGGGATATTCATTTTCCCCGCAGAAGGAGACGCATGCATTCCCGCACCACCGGCTGGGACAGCCTGACCCGGCAGCGCCAGCATCACCGCATCCTGCAACTTCACTTCGTCAATGACGATGCCCCCGACGTCGAACTGCTGATCAATCGCCTCAATGCCGGCGAGGCCTTGAGTCGCGATTACGCTTATACGCTGGAACTGCTCAGCGACGATGCGTGCATCCCGCTGGAGGCGCTGATGGGCAAGTTGTTGCGGGTGGCACTGGTGCGCGCGGATGGAACGCAGCGCCACTTCACGGGTTATGTCGAGCGTTTTTCCTTCTTGCGCACCGACGGCGGCATCGCCTTCTACGAAGCGCGGCTGGTGCCGTGGATGGCATTCCTGGCTGCGCGCATCAACAATCGCATCTTTCATCAGCGGAACCTTGAAGGTCTGAGCGCCGAGATCTTCAGCGCCTATCCGTCACATGCCCGCTGGGATTGCCAGCTGCGGCATGGCGATCCGGTGCGCACCGACATGTTCCAGTTCGACGAGAGCGACAGCAACCTGCTGCATCGGCGCTGGGAAGATGCAGGCTGGCACTACCACTATGAACACCAGACAGACGGACATCAGCTCAGGCTGTCCGACGATTCGACCTATGCCAAACCCATCGATGGCGGCGGCCAAGTCCCGTTCCAGCATCACGGCGGTGCCATTGAGGAAGACGGCATGGCGCAGTGGTCGATGGTGCGCCAGTTCCAGCCGTCCAGCACCCGTCTGTCGAGCTATGACTTCAAGATGGCGCGACCGCAGCAGGTGGACGTACCGACTCTGAACAAACAGGGCGCGGTGCTGCCGGTGGAGCACTACGAATACACAGGAGCCTACGGATTTTCCAACCTTGAGGCCGGCGACCGTCAAAGCCGCGTGCGCATGGAGGAATTCGAGGCGGCAGCGCAACTGTTCGAGGGGAAGGGCAATTGCCGTTACCTGCAGCCAGGGCGAAGTTTCCGTCTGACAGGACATTTCTCGGAACACCTTGCCGTCGGCGGCGACGCCAGCGCTGAGGATCAGGAATTTCTGATCATCAGCGTGGAGCATAGCGCCAGCAACAATTATCTGCAGGATGCAGAGACCCCCCCGTTCTACGCCAATCACGTACGCTGTGCGCGCAAGCTGCTGCCCTGGCGTCCCGGCCGTGGCTACACCAGCCAGCCCACCGTCCTGCACGGCATGCAGACCGCCACCGTCGTCGGTCCTTCCGGCGAAAATCTGCATGTGGATGAATATGGGCGTGTCAAAGTGCAATTTCATTGGGATCTCCAGGGTCGCAATGACGAACACAGTACGGCATGGATACGAGTCGCCAGCAGTTGGGCTGGTGCCGAACAGGGGCTGGTGGCGGTACCCCGGATAGGACAACTGGTGATCGTGCAATGGCTGGGAGGACATGCGGATCGTCCCATCATCACCGGTTCAGTCGTCAATCAACTCAACATGCCGCCCTGGGCCCTGCCCTCGCAGGCCGCCTTGTCGGGCCTGCGCAGCCGCGAGCTGGCACCAGGTGCCGGCAATGCGGCGGGTGGGCGCTCCGGACACGTACTCTTTGACGACACCCACGAGGCGATCCAGACACAAGTACGCAGCGACGCCTTCGACAGCCAGCTAGCGCTGGGCCATGTGACGCGTATAGAACGGCACGCGGGCCGCCAGGATGCCAGGGGCGCAGGCTTCGAACTACGAACTGACGCACATGGCGTGATCCGTGCGGCGCAAGGCCTGCTGCTCACCAGCGAGCCACGCCCCAAGGCGCGCGGCCACATGACCGACATGGCCGAGACCGTAGGCCGTCTGGCGCAGGCACACGACACGGTGGCAAGTCTCAGCAAACTGGCCCAGGAGCATCAGGCCCAGGACAAGCATGCGGATCAGCACGAGGCCGCGCAAGCCATCCAGAGCCAGAACGAGGCCATCAAGGGACAAGGAGGCGCTCAGGACGGCCGTTTCCCTGAACTGGCCGAACCGCATCTGGTCCTCTCCAGCCCCTGCGGCATCGAGGCCAGCTCCGGTGCCTCCACCCACCTCGCCAGCGCGGAACATGCAGCTCTCACGGCTGGCAGCCATGTCTCGTTAGCGGCCGGCAAATCCTTCTTTGCCAGTGCGGCAGAAAAGCTCTCCCTGCTTGCCTATCGGCTGGGCGCCAGGCTGATCGCCGCCAGTGGCCGCGTGGAGATCCAGGCGCAGAACGACGGCATGGAGATCCTTGCGCAGAAGGTGGTGGACATCATCAGCACGCGGGACTGGATCAATCTCAAAGCCAAGAAAGGCATCCGTCTCAATGGCGGTGGCAGTGAACTGGTCATTGCGGAGGGCATCACCGGCTTTACGCAAGGTGCGCATCACGTCCATGCCTCTGATCACCAGACCTTGGGGCCGCAGGCCAAGCCCGCCGAATTCCCCGGCGCACAGCTCTGTCCTTCGCGCGCCAGCGGTGCGGCGCAGTCCGGCAGCGCCAGTGTTGCGCTGTCCTGATTGTGCGAGGAGAACGCATGCATGCCATTTCGTTTCCCGATGAGGTCATCACCCATGGCCAGGTGCTGGTGGAACCGGCCAATCTGGATCCGCGCTCACCCCTGCACGAACTGCCCATGCGCGTGTGCGAAGTCGGGCGGATCAAGGATGCGGACGACCTGATGCCCAGGCTCATCGACATGGCCACGCTCAGTGCCGATCAGCAGCAGTGGATGACCACGGCGCTACGCAGTGCGCCCCATGCAGAAGAGCCTCCCATCCTGTGTGCCTGGCTGGAGAGCGCTGCGGATCCCGAACGCCTCGTGCGCGGCCTCACACGCTTCCTGATCGGTCCCGGCGTGGAGGATCGCCAAGTCTACTGGCGCTATTACGACCCACGCGTGCTGGCACTGACGCTGCAGTTGTTTTCTGACGAGCAAACGCGCGCCCTGCTGGGGCCGGTCACGCAGTGGCGCTTTCCCTGGAGTGGCCACTGGTGGAGCGTCACCGGTCCGGGCGAGGAGATCGACGTGCTGGGCGGCAGCCGGCCAGCCTGGCCCGACGCCAGCCAGTGGCACAGCCTGGCGCATTGCGATGTGCTCGACAAGGTCCTGCGCCAGCTGCCGGAGAACCTGGCTGCGTGCACGCCGCCGGAAATCCTGCTGTATGCACGGCGCGGCGACTCGGCCTTGTTGCGCGCACGTCAGGTACTCAAGATCACCGACCCCGTTGAACTGACGGAGTACGCCTTGCATTGCCTGCGCTATGGCAGCGCTTTTCTGGACCATCCCCCACTGCATGGTGCCTGGGCTGCGCTGGCCAGTGGCGAGCTCAGCTGGAACGCCCTGCTCCAGCGGCTCGGTCCGGATGATTATCGGCAGATGGACGCTGTGCGCCATCTCATGTCCCCTACTACAGGAGCAGCACGATGAACGGATGCAATTTTTGCGACAAGAAAGGCTTGCTGATCTATCCGGTCCGCTATGCCGTGGCCAGTCCTTATGGCGCGGCAGGCGTACCGGGGCTGTCCGGCAATTTCAAGATTGAGGGTGCCCCGCAGTCCGCCGGTGCGGCGAAATACAGCTTGCGGGCGCTGCGTCCTGGCTATCTCTATACCTATGACGAGAAGCGCGGACGGCTCAAGGCTTATGTGGTCATGCCGACCGGGCATCTCTGGAACTATTCGCTGGAGTACAACGCGCCGCATCCGGCGAAGATCCGTTTTGCGTGCATTGATCCAGGCGAGCTGGTGCGGGCGTATTGCGTCGACATCATCCACACGGCGTCCGACCCGGCCGGCAACTTCTGGATTGGCTGGTCCAACGTGCAGTGGACCAAGGCCTTGCTCAAGAAGGTCAGTGACGCGGGCTGGCGCAAGAAACATATGCAGTGCATCGATATCCCGGCGATGCTGGCAGGCAGTGCGGTCCATACCGGAGAGTTCAATGCGAGTGCGGACAAGGTGGCGCATTTTGTGGCGGACGAAGCCGCCATGAAAAAAGCCTACGCCTTCAGCAACACGCCCACTGAATCCGAGGCACGCAAGCTCGCCACGGCTGTACGCTTCAGGGCGATCATGGCGGAGCATGGGCCGCATCACAAGGGCTACATTGCCGCGCTCAATGATCCGGTGGGAATGACCAACGATTTGAGTGAATTGACGGTACCGGATCTACAGGCCGGGTTCGATGAGAAGCTGCACCAACGCAAGATGATTGCTGACCTGCTCGCGCTGACCGAGCACCACGTACGCCAGGAGGCCCGCCAGGAAGTGGTCTTCAGCGATGCGGTTGCTGAAGCCTCGGCGCATCATCCGGATGGCGATATCTACAACGGCTTGAAGACCTTGGGCGCCATGTTCAAGCTGGGCGGGATAGACCGTCATGAGAAGAAACTCCAGGAACAGCGCAAAAAATATGGCGAGGACCTGGCCGGACGCCAGCAGGCAGCGGCCGATGATGCCTGGCATGAATTGACCCATGACAATGGAAAGCCGACGCTGGACGAAGCGGCGATGAAAGCCTTTCCGGCGATCTACGATGCTGCGCTCAAGCAATTTGAACCGCAACTTTTGCAACTGCTGATGGGACATCTTGGCTGGCTCAAGAGCGAACAATTGGCCAACTGGATGGAGGGTGTTCATGACGATGCTGACATCCGCAGTGGTTATGCCTATAGCGAATCGATGTCGCAATGCATCGGCAAGGCCGTCTGTTCGAAGCCATGTATTGATCAACTCTCCAGTTGGATCTCCAGTGGCAATCTTCAAGACAACCGCAATCTCTATGCCCGCGCCTTGCTGCTCAACCAGGCAGACATCATCGCGGCTACCGAAACGCAGCTCAAGGGTAGCGACTTCCAGCTCGAGAACATTCTCAATGTCTACAAAGGTGCAGTCTTGCGCTTGGACGATCCGAAGCAGGCGGAGCAATTGATTGATCGCTTGGCGCTGACCACAGGCAATGTAATTGTCAAAGCCATTAGCGGGAGCAGTAGTGCCCTCGCACGAGCAATTGCACTGACTCACCTTCAGCTTTTGGGTGGTGTTGGCATCAAGGTCAGCAACATGAGCCGTGTCGATGTTGCGCAATGGGCTATCGCACAAGCGAAAGAACAAGGCATAAAACTGGAGACAGACCGTAAGAAAACCAGAGTCGATGCGCGCACCCAAGCGCGAGAGGCTGTCAAGCGGGCCAGAGTTCAGAACCACTTCTACTATGCGCTGGACATCGGCGCTCTTGAAAAGGATGGCCGCATCGCGCCAGGAAGCATCAAGGGGATTGGTATTCCTGGGGTTACCACGGCGAAGAATTGGCTGGGGTCGGGATCGCCGCGAGACTTCAAGCTTGGCGTCGTGACCATGATCGTACAAATGGCGGCGTTGCAATTCGCCATGACAGATCTGGACAATAACGATCAGTTCAATCTGTGGGAAACACGCGTCAAGGCGACAGCAGCGATCACAAGCTTGAGCGCGACTATTGTGGAGGCTGCAGCGATCAGTGTTAAAGATTCATCAGATCACCCATTGAGCGCTTTTATTCGAAGACAATGGGCTGGGATCGATAGAACAGTTGGGAAGATTATTTTCCTCGCTCGCACCGCCGGACTCCTCGCCGGTCTCGGCGTTGCCGCCTGGGACATTTTCGATAAAGGTTGGGAGGCCCTTAAGGATGAAAAATTTGGGTTAGCTTCACTGTATTTTCTGAATGGCATTCTCGGCGCGCGAATCGCGTTTGCACTTTTTTTCTCCCTGGGCTCATTATTCTGGCCAATTTTCTTGCTCTCTTTCGGTATCGGGATCGCGATAGCATATGTAAACAACAGTGCGCTAAAGACATGGATAGCGCACTGCGAATTTTCTGCAGGAATAAAGTACACGTCCTTCGAAGCCGAATTGAAGGGATATCGTGACGCAGTGGGAGTGCAATAATGGACGAACGCGCGTTCCCCTACAGAGCGGGCAAACCTATCCCTGATTGGGATCTCAGACATCGCTTACCAATCGACAAGCCTGTCAGTTCCGAATGCAAGGATGGAAGCACCCTATTCAGAATCAATTCGACCTTTATGGATGTGACAGATCAGCCATTTAGAGATCGGCAACGGCATGCTGGAGGAGTACTGTTGGCAGGGTTGTTTTCGGGTGCGCTAATCCTATTCCTGTGCCGGGTTCTAATGAGTCCTCCAGCGGTCATTGGGATCGGGGCAGTTACCTTCTACCTCATTGTGATCGCATCCGTCATCTATTTTGTACACATGGTGTTCAAGTATGGGCGCGACGAATTCTTTTCATTAACCCGCCGCCCCATCCGCTTCAATCGCAAAGAGAAAAAAATCCATGCCATCCGCCGTCGCAGATTCTTCTGCAAGCCGAGCCAAGGTGATGCCACATGGGAAATTCCCTGGAATGAACATGCGATCTTCTGCATCCACCGTGGTGTGGCCCATTGCCGCCATGTCTACCATATTCGGTACTACGAGGTTGATGATCACGGCAACGTCACTCGCGCATTCGCGATAGGTAAGAAATGGGCCGAGGACGAAAGTCTGGAAGACCTCCTGTCTCAATGGAACTATTGGTGCTGGTACATGAATCACGGCCCGGCAGAATTGCCCAAGCCTCTGTTGTTCTTCAAGGAGAAAGAAAATAGCTTGGAGAGCTTTCTGTTCTGCATGTACGGATTCGGCATGCGCGCCAGCGCAGACTATCGCATCTCCATGATGCCGTTCATCCTGTTGATGACCGGTTTGCGTCTGATGGCGCTCTGGACCTGCCGCGAACCTATCTGGCCTGAAGCGGTCGCCCAAATAAGCATCATCGAACCCGACGACCCATTCGATCAACCCTCGGGAGACACGCCAGTGGGTTGGGCGGAAACGGCGCTTGCTCTTGAACGCAACGAGTATCCCAATGGCGACAAAAGAGAAATGAAAAACTGGAACGGCAAAAAAGACCCCGTCGCGAATGCCCGTCTCTGGGCACAAGA
>NZ_DBIC01000221.1:0-26018 GCF_002296545.1 Herbaspirillum sp. UBA812
CATCAAGGCGTAAGCCCGCACAGCCTCAGTACGCAAGACAAAAAAAACCGCCCGGCTCGCACCGGGCGGGTTTGCTTTTGCAGCGTCGTTTCGTCACAGTCAGTGACGTCGCACGTATTAACGCTTCAACTGCGACAGGTCACGCACGGCACCTCGATCAGCCGACGTGGTCAGCGCCGCATAAGCCTGCAGTGCCTGCGAGACCACACGCTGGCGGTTGCCCGGCTGCCACGCGGCGTCGCCACGAGCGTCCATCTCTACACGGCGCTTGGCCAGTTCTTCACCGGAGATGCGCAGGTTGATGGTGCGGTTGGGGATGTCGATATCGATCATGTCGCCCTCTTCCACCAGGCCGATGGCACCGCCTTCGGCCGCTTCCGGCGACGCGTGGCCGATCACCAAGCCCGAGGAACCGCCGGAGAAGCGGCCATCGGTGAACAGCGCGCAGGCCTTGCCCAGGCCCTTGGACTTGATGTACGAAGTCGGGTACAGCATTTCCTGCATGCCGGGGCCGCCCTTGGGGCCTTCATAGCGCACGATGACCACATCACCGGCCTTGACCTTGTCGCCCAGGATGCCTTCCACAGCCGCGTCCTGGCTCTCGAAGACCCGTGCGGTGCCGGAGAACTTCAGGATGCTTTCATCCACGCCTGCGGTCTTGACGATGCAACCCTTCTCGGCGATGTTGCCGTACAGGACCGCCAGGCCGCCGTCTTGCGAGTACGCGTGTTCGCGATCGCGGATGCAGCCGTTGGCGCGGTCCAGGTCGCTGTCTTCAAAACGCTCTTCCTGCGAGAAGGCCGTCTGCGTGGGCACGCCACCGGGGGCGGCACGGAACAGCTTGTGCACGGCCGGATCGCTGGTGACGCGGATGTCGAATTTCTCGATGGCTTCGCCCAGGGTCTTGCTGTGCACGGTCGGACGCGAGGTATCCAGCAGGCCGGCACGGGCCAGCTCACCCAGGATGGCGATGATGCCGCCGGCGCGGTGCACGTCTTCGATGTGGTACTTGTTGGTCATCGGCGCGACCTTGCACAGGCAGGGGACCTTGCGCGAGATGCGGTCGATGTCGGCCATGGTGAATTCCACCTTGGCTTCGTGGGCTGCGGCCAGCAGGTGCAGCACGGTGTTGGTGGAGCCGCCCATGGAGACGTCCAGGGCCATGGCGTTTTCCCAGGTTTCCTTGGTGCAGATGTTGCGCGGCAGGATGCTGTAGTCGTCCTGTTCGTAGTGGCGCTTGGCCAGTTCGACGATCAGGCGGCCAGCGCGCAGGAACAGTTCCTTGCGGTCGGCGTGGGTCGCGAGAACGGTGCCATTGCCCGGCAGCGACAGGCCCAGCACTTCGGTCAGGCAGTTCATCGAGTTGGCGGTGAACATGCCCGAGCAGGAACCGCAGGTCGGACAGGCCGAGCGTTCCACTTCGGCCACGTCGGCGTCGGAGATGTTCTTGTCGCCGGCCTGGATCATGGCGTCGACCAGATCGAGCTTGATGACCTTCTTGTCGGTGTTGACGGTCTTGATGACCTTGCCGGCTTCCATCGGGCCGCCGGAGACGAAGACCACGGGGATGTTCAGGCGCATGGCGGCCATCAGCATGCCCGGGGTGATCTTGTCGCAGTTGGAGATGCAGACCATGGCGTCGGCACAGTGGGCGTTGACCATGTATTCCACCGAGTCGGCGATCAGGTCGCGCGAGGGCAGCGAATACAGCATGCCGTCGTGGCCCATGGCGATGCCGTCATCCACGGCGATGGTGTTGAATTCCTTGGCCACGCCGCCGGCCGCCTCGATCTCGCGCGCCACCAACTGGCCCAGGTCCTTCAGGTGCACGTGGCCCGGCACGAACTGGGTGAAGGAGTTCACGACCGCAATGATGGGCTTGCTGAAATCGCCATCCTTCATGCCGGTGGCACGCCACAGCGCACGCGCGCCGGCCATGTTGCGGCCTTGGGTGGTGGTATAGGAACGGTAGGTCGGCATGATGGGTGTCTCCTCAGGGCTGCTTAGGGAAAAAGGGAGCACAAGAGTGCCTTCGGGGAGAGTGTTTGTCCAATATATAATTCGATGCCTATTAATATCCGTTGGATATTATTCCAAAACAACATGGATAGCCTCTTCAGGCAAGCAAAAGGCCCGCACCATGGCGGGCCCTTCGCACTTTCACGGCTCAGATGAGACTCAGGCTTCCTCTCCGGCCTTCCTCACGGTAATCGGTTCCACCACGCTCAGCAGCAGCACCAGGCACAGCAGCGAGGTGCCGACCATGTAGAGGAAGACACTGGTCCAGTCATAGCGATCCAGCAGCATGCCCACCGCCAGGGGTGCGCAAGCCCCACCGATCTGGCCCAGCGAATTGACGATGCCGAACGCGGTCGGATAGGTGGACTTGGTCGCCAGCCCCATCGGATAGGCCGAATACCCGGCAAAGCCGATGCCCAGCATCAGGCCCGACAGCATCAGCATGGCGCCGAGATACAGCACGCTGTCCGGCGCTTCCACCAGCATCAGCGTCATCACGGCCGTGCCCAGCGCACCCAGCAGCATCATGGGCTTGCGGCGGCCACCGAGCAGGCGATCCGAGATCACCCCGCCCAGCATGTTGCCGGCCACCGCACCGATGAAGGGAGCCGAGGCCAGGAAACCCATCTTCACCGAAGCGAAGCCCTTGACCGTGACCAGGTAGGTCGGGATCCATGACATGAAGATGTTGCTGATGCCGATCATGCAGCCATAGCCGATGGCCACGCCGATCACGTTCCACGAGGTGAAGACCTGGCGCAGCGTTTCCAGGCGTGGCACGCGGCGGGTCCGGTTGATGCCGTCCAGCCAGGGCATCGGTGCCACTTGCGCGCCGTGGGCCGGACGCGCGCCGCTGCTGGCCGGACCGGCCGGCAGGTCCTGCGTGATGTAGCGGCGTTCGGCCTCATTGCAGAAACGATTCTCGGCCGGCGAATTGGTCACCAGGAAGAACCACAGGATGGCCAGGAAAATGCCCGGCACCGCAAATACGTAAAAGATTTCGCGCCAGCCCCAGAGCTGGATGACGATGATGCAGACCGTCGGCACGATCAGCGGGCCGAGCTTGGAGGCGGCAATCCAGAGCCCGGTGGCGGTGCCCTTTTCCTCGGGCGGGAACCAGCGGTTGATGACGTTGGTACAGCCAATGCCCAGCGGACCTTCCGACAAACCCAGGCCCACACGGTAGAGCTGCAACAGCAGCACCGAGGAGGTCGTGCCCATGAGGCCGGTGAAAAGCGAAGTCAGCAGCATGAAGACGGAAAAGAGAATGCCGGTGGTCTTTTCGCTCAGGCGCTTGTACATCAACCCGACCGGAATCTGCACGATGCCGTAGGCAAACGAAAACAGGCTCACGATCAGCCCGGCTTCGGTATTGGAGATGCCGTATTCCTTCTTCATGTACGGCAGGGCGATGCCGAAATTGGCGCGGTCGGCGCAGGCGATGGCCCAGATCATGAAGATCAGGCCCATCACCACCCAGCGATAGCGGGTCGGTTTCTGCTGTGTCAGTGGCGCGACTGCGCTCGCGGCCGGGGCTGCGGATGAGGCGGATGCGGCGGAACTGCGGCGGCCGACCGGGTCGGCGGCGTCGACGTGATTCATCGTCGGACTCCTTGGGCGTGTCTCGTGTTTATCGTTATGGATGGCGGCAATGGCGTGGCACTGCCGCGCTCAGGACGGCAGCGTGCGGCCGGTCCGGGGTGATCCCAGGTTCATGCTTGTCTCCTGTGCGGGTGGCGGGCTTTGTTGTGTGTCCCTTGAGGGATCTGTTGACGCCCGGCATTCTTTGCGGCCCTTGCGTGTCTCGGTGGCCGACGCTGGGAATCATGGCCGCGGCCCTGCATGGCGTCCAATCTTTTCTGGCTATCAGGTGATGTGCGGATTGAATCGATGCTGATACCGAATCAGTCACCATTTCGTGAATCAATTGATAGCCTTTTCGGATTGGACGCCCTGCCCGAATGCCCGCATCATCCGCCGGCATTGCCACCGAACGAGAAGGAGTCCCCCCATGAAACGCCACGTGCTGCAGCTCAATCCCATCCTGGTCCCGGCCATCAACGACAAGCTGGAAAGCCTCTACCACATGCACCGCCTGTTCGAGCAAGAGGACAAGGAAGCCTACATCGACCGCCATGGTGCAGTGATCGAAGGCGTCATCACCGGCGGCCACACCGGCATCAGCAATGCGCTCATGGATCGCCTGCCGGCGCTGAGGGTGGTGGCGGTCAATGGTGTCGGCACCGATGCGGTGGATCTCAACCATGCGCGCAGCAAGGGCCTGCCGGTGACCGGCACCTTCGGCGCGCTGACCGAGGATGTGGCTGACCTGGCCTTGGGGCTGATGCTGGCGGTGAGCCGGCAGATCTGTCCGGGCCATGCCTTCGTGCAGCGCGGTGACTGGGTGCGCCATCCTTCGCCGACGGCCATTCCACTGTCGCGCCGCCTGAGCGGCAAGCGCGTGGGCATCGTCGGCATGGGCAAGGTGGGCCGCGCCATCGCCCAGCGCGCAGCGGCCTTCGGCTGCCCGATCGCCTATACCGACCTGCGCGCCATGGAGGACCTGCCCTACACCTTCCAGGCCGAGCTGCTGCAACTGGCGCGCGAGAGCGATGTGCTGGTCCTGGCGGCCGCCGCCGACAAGGCGCAAGGCATCATCAACGCCGCCGTGCTTGATGCGCTCGGACGCGAAGGCATTCTCATCAACATCGCGCGCGGCAAACTGGTGGTGGAAGAGGATCTGGTGGATGCCCTGCAGCGCGGCGTGATCGCCGGTGCGGGTCTGGATGTGTTCGTGGATGAACCCAACGTACCGGCGGCCTTGTTGCAAATGGACCAGGTGGTTCTGCAAGCCCATCGCGCCAGCGCCACCGTGGAATCGCGCACGGCCATGGGCGAGATGGTGCTGGCCAGCCTGGCGCAAGGTCTGGCCGGACAGCGGCCAGAGGGCAGCCTCACCACCTGAAGAGGATCATGGCCGTGGCCGGGAGCGTACCTGCCTATAATGCACGCTCCCCTTACCGGCGAATCCCCATGCTCGATCTGGCTCAAGTCCGTTGTTTCGTGGTCGCTGCGACCGAACTCAATTTCCGTCGTGCAGCGGCGCTGCTGAACATGACCCAGCCGCCCCTGTCGCGGCAGATCCATCTGCTGGAACATAGGCTGGGCGTGCAATTGTTTGAACGGGTCGGACGTACCGTGCGCCTGACCACCGAAGGCCGGGTGTTCCTGGCCGATGCTTCACGCCTGTTGCAATTGTCGGAGCAGGCCGAGAGCACGGTGCGCCGCGCCAGCCAGGGCAAGACCGGGCGCGTGCGGGTCGGTTTCACCGGTGCGGCCGGCTATGAGCTGATTCCTGAGCTGCTGATGCAGGCGCGCAAGAGCCTGCCCGAGATCGACGTGGTGCTGTTCGAGCTGATTTCGGTGTCGCAACTGGAAGCCTTCACCGCCAACACCATCGACATCGGCTTCCTGCGGCCGGTCTCATCACGCCAGCCGCTGGAATTGCAGCTGGTGGACGACGAGCCACTGGTGCTGGCCATGCCGCAAGGCCACGCGCTGGCCGCGCATGAGCGCATCGCCACGGCCCAGCTCGATGGCCAGCCCTTCATCATGCATTCGCCCACGCATGGAAAGTATTTCTACGAACGCATCATGGCCATGCTGGGTGCGGCGGACGTCAAACCCGATTTCACGCAATACATCGACCAGAGCCACACCATCCTGTCGCTGGTGCGTGCCGGGCTGGGCGTAGGCATCCTGCCCGCCTCGGCCCAGCGCTTCCATTACGACCGGGTGGAATTCCGCCCGCTGGCAGGCGACGTGCCGCGTGCCGAGATGAGCATGGCCTGGCGCGCGGACCAGGACAATCCGGCGGTCACGGCCTTCCGCCTGATGGCCAGTGAATACTGTGCCGAGCGCGCAGCCAGGCTGCATCACACGGCATCAGTCTGAATCAGCCGCCCGCGCGACTCAGGTGTTCATAGAGGATCGCCGCACCCACGCCAATCAACACCACGCCACCGATGATCTCGGCACGCTTGCCGATCAGGTGGCCCAGCACGCGGCCGACCATCACGCCGATGGTGACCATGGTGGTGGTGGCCAGGCCGATCAACAGCGCGGCTTCGAGGATGTTGACGTCGATGAAGGCCAGGCCCACGCCCACGGCCATGGCGTCGATGCTGGTGGCCACCGCAGTGAGGGCCAGCATGACCACGGATTGCTTCTGCGGGGTGGCGTTGGCGTCTTCTTCCTCATCATCATCGCTGAGGCCTTCGCGGATCATGCGCGCACCCAGCACCAGCAGCAGCACGAAGGCGATCCAGTGATCCCATTCCGAGACCCACTTGGTCGCGACAGAACCGGCGAACCAGCCGATCAGCGGAGTGATGGCTTCGATCACGCCGAACAGCAGGCCGATGCGCAATGCCTGCAGGAAGCGAGGCTTCTGCATGGCGGCACCCTTGCCGATGGCGGCCGCAAAGGCGTCCGTGGACATCGCCAGCGCGAGGAGAAGGAGAGCGGGGAAATTCATGAGCGGGGATTCCTTGGCCGGGCGAAAAGTCCATGGACGCGCCTGCGCGCCCAGCCTGGCCGCAGGATACGTCTATGGTCTCGCCTACCTGGATGGCTACCCGCGCCACGGCAGCGATGCTGCCGAGAATGTTGACACGGGCTCTTCCGGATGACCCGGAAGCTGGCTACTCCCCAAAGAGAAGCCCGGATTTTAAACGAAGACGGCCGCGCTAGACAAGTTGTCGTGCCGGGTTCGTCAGAATGCTGCGGCGTACGCTACACAATGTATTGCCAGGCAGACATTGTGTCGATCAGTGCGCATCACCCTGCTCTGGCGCATCGAACGCATCGAACGCATCGACCGGATCCACATGCGTCATCACATCCAGCACAGGATGCGCTTCCAGCACCCGGCGCCGCGCGTCGATGGCAATGGCATGGCCTTCGGTGACGGTGAGCGTGCCATCGATTTCCAGATGCACGTCCACCAGCGTGAGATCGCCCATGCGCCGCGTGCGCAAGTCATGCACCCCCTGCACTCCGGGCGTGGCGAGGATGGTAGCGCGGATGGCCTCGCCTTCTTCAGCGGACACGGCACGGTCCATCAGGTCATGCAGCGCGCTCCAGAAAAATCCCCAGCCGGTGCGCACCACCATCAAGCCCACGACCGCCGCGGCCACCGGATCCAGCAAGGTGAAGCCCGCCAGGCTGCCGACGATGCCCAGCGCCACCACCAAGGAGGAAGCAGCATCCGAACGCGCATGCCAGGCATTGGCCACCAGCATGCTGGAACGCACGCGCTCGGCGATGCGCAGCATGTAGCGGAACAGCAGTTCCTTGGCCAGCAAGGCCGCCAGCGCCACCCACAAGGCCGCCACATGGACCGGTGGCGTTTCGCCATAGTGCTGGATCTTCTGCGCCGCCGACACCAGCATGCCCAGGCCCACGGCCAGCAGCAAGGCACCCAGCGCCAGCGATGCCGCCGTTTCGTAACGCTGGTGACCATATTGGTGGTCGTCGTCAGCCTGCTTGCGGCTGTGATGGCCCGCCAGCAGCACTACGAAATCAGAAATGAGATCGGACAGCGAATGAATGCCGTCCGCAATCAGTGCCTGCGATCCGGAGAACACGCCGGCCGTGACCTGCAGCATCACCAGCGCGATATTGACCACGATGCTCACCAGCGTACTGGTGCGGCCAGCGCGATAACGGGCCGCACTCAATGCATCATCGCGAGGATCTTCCCCCTTGAAGTCTTCTATTTGGGTACTTAACATAAAACCAACGATAAGAGCCTAATCTAGATTCAAAATTGGCAAAACTTGTGCTATCGAACAAATTACTGGATCATCTTGCCACATTACAATGTCATCCGTATTGCGTCAGGGGGACTGCCGCCGCTTTTTTGCCGGTGCGGTCAGCAACGCGCCGGATCACGGCCCGCACCTCCATCGCACGACAAGACATCCCCGCGTACCTGGCTGGCGCCATGACACGCGAGCGATCCGAGACAGACCCGGTGCAGCCTTACATCGAGGAACAGCATGAACCAAGCAACTCCGCAACCGCTGTCGTTTGCGTTCGACAGGGCCAGCGGCGAACTGAGCGCCACCTGGCAACCCGTACAGGGATTCCCGCCGCTGACGCTGGCCTTCCTGAAACAGGCCATGACCGATCATGGGCTGACCAAACTGTTTTTCCAGGATTCGATCCTCAATGGCTTCGTGCGCAAGGCCGAGGATGCCAAGGAACCTGTTACTCAGGTCATCGCCGAGCGGCGCGATGGCGAGTTCTCGCTCGATGTGGCCGATGACCTGATGACGGCCTCGCTGACCCTGGTGCCGCCCTACGGTGGCCGCGCCAAGAGCGTGGAAGTGGTCAACGCCATCCGCGCCGCCGGCATCACTTACGGCATCCTGCATGAGCAGCTGCGCGGGGCGCTCTCGGCGGGCTTCTGCAACAAGCTGGTGGTGGCGCAGGGCCTCATGCCCACGCCTGCCGAGCCGGCCCGTTTCGAGAGCCTGCTGGAAGAAAAGGAAGAAGAGCTGGCCGACATCGACGAAGATGCCGTGGTCTCCTATGCCGACATGGGCCACATCCTGCTGGTCAAGGTCGGTGATCCGCTGATGCGCCGCACGCCACCGGTACCGGGCCAGGATGGCATCGACATCCGCGGCGGCAAGGTGCCGGCACGGCCGATTGCCGACGTGCCCTTCGCCAAGGAATGCATCGGTGCCGAACCGAGCGAGGAAGACCCCGACCTGCTGGTGGCCATCGTGCCGGGCCAGCCCACGGTCATCAAGAATGGCGTGAAGGTCAACCCGGTGCTGGATGTGGAAAACGTCGACCTCTCCACCGGCAACCTGAGCTTCGAAGGCACGGTGCGCGTCTCCGGTGACGTGCTTACCGGCATGAAGATGAATGTGGGCGGCGACGTGGTCATCAACGGCACCGTTGAAGCGGCCGAGATCGTGGCCGGCGGCAGCGTCACGGTCAAGGGCGGCGTGATCGGCCACAGCGAGGGCGTCACCGCCCAGGCCGGCACCACCGCCATTGCCTCGCGCATCAGTTCACAGAAATCGGTGCAGGTGATGTTCGCCGAGAGCGCCCACATCGAAGCCGCCGACGACATCCTGGTGCTGGGCAACGCCCGTCACTGCGAGCTGCTGGCCGGCAACGAGATCACGGTCGGCAAGGGCAATCCGCGTACCGGCCACATCATCGGCGGCCGCGTGGAAGCGACCAACATCATCCGCGCCAACGTGATCGGTGCGTCCACCACCACGCATACGCGCGTCCAGGTTGGTCTCGATCCCTATCTGGAAGAGAAGATCGCCATCAAGGAACAGGAATACACGCGCAAGGTGGCCGAGCTCGATCGCACCATCAAGCAGCAGAGCTACTACAAGCTCAATCCCGAAAAGGCCACCCCCGAACTGCTGCATGAGACCAGCGACAAGCGCAAGGCGCTGGCCTACGAGGTCAAGGTGCTGCTGGAAGAAGTGAGCCAGATGAAGGAAGGCATGGTCGCTGCCGAGGACGCACGCATCATCGTCGCCAAGGCCGTCTACGAAGGTACGGAATTGCGCATCGGGCACGAAGTGTGGCCGGTGCAATCCGACCTGGGTGGCGGCACCGCACAGCTGTTCGAAGGCGATATCCGCTACAACCCGAAAAAATAGTTTTCCAAGGTTTTTCTTGTTTTTCGCCAGCCTGTGGATAAATCGTTTATAGCATTTGCACTTCGGTTATCCACAGGCCGTTCCGCGCTCACGCACTGATTGCTCCCGCTCATGCAAGACCTGCTCCCCCATCCGGACCTGGCGCAACTGCGCGCCCTGGCAGCCGACAGTGCGGCCATCACCATGGATTGCAATTGCCGCGCGGCCGACAGCAGCGGCTGGATCAGCCTGCCGCTGTCGCTGCCGGAAACGCAACTGGTGGACGTGGCCACGCTCATTGCCGATCCCTACGACGAACCGACCTTCACCGAATACCATCCGCAGGGCACGCGCTACGCCTCGCCCGAGGCTCCCATCGCGCCGGCCTGGTATCCGTACAACCGCTGCAATATCGCGCGCTGCACGCAATGCGCACGCCACTACCTGCGCTACATGGAAGCCGGTGGTTATTTCGTGGATCGCCGCATCCGTTCATTGAATGCTCCGGCGCTGATCGTCGAGGCGGCCTGAAACCCGCTCCCGCTGTGCTGTTCAGACCCGGCTCAAGCGGCTGGCCATCAGGATCTGGTACAGCGTGTCCGCCGGCCGCGACAAGCGCCGCGCGGTGAGCGCCACATATTCCACATCCGGCAGGCGCGGCAGCGCCGCATGATTCAGCGGCACCACCAAGTCACGCGAGGCCAGATGCTGCGGCAATGCCGCCAGCCCCAGCCCGCCGCGCGCCGCCGCCATGCAGCCCGCATGACTGCCGCTGGTGCAGACGATGCGCCAGTGATGGCCTGACTTGCCCAGCGCCTGCAAGGTCGCCGCACGCGTGATGCTGGGCTCGGGTAGCAGGATCAGGGGCAAGGGTTCGGTGAGGTCAACCAGGGTATCGGGCCGCGTGAGCCACTGCATGGGCGTGGAGAACATGCTGTGCCCGCGCGATTCGCCGGCCCGCCGCTTGCCGACCAGCAAGTCCAGCTTGCCCTGGTCCAGCGAGGCATAGAGCTCGCTGGTGAGGCCGATGGTGATTTCCAGTTCGACTTCCGGATGCTGGCTGCGAAAGGCCGCCAGCATGTCCGGCAACGGGCCCATGGCGAGGTCGTCAGAGGTGCCGAAGCGCACCCGGCCGCGCAGGCGCGGCGCGCTGAACTGCGCTTCGGCGCGGGCATGCGCCTGCAGGATCAGGCGCGCATGCACCAGCAGGCTTTCGCCATCAGCAGTCAGTGCCAGGGAATGCGTATCGCGCACGAAGAGGCGACGGCCCAGGCTCTCTTCCAGGCGGCGGATGTGGTCGCTCACCGTCGATTGCGTCAGCCCGAGCTGGCGCCCGGCCTCGGTGAAGCTGGACGAGGTCGCGGCAGTAGCGAAGGTCTGGAGCCAGAGCGGATTGAGCATGCGGCCATTATCATCGGACTTTCCGATGACAGTCAACGCGATCAGAGGGGTTCCCGATGGCCGTGCGCTTTCCTATCATGAGGGCAAACCCGAATCGTCCCTTCATTTTTTCCGCGAGCGCGCCATGAACCGCTTTCTCCCCGACCGCTTCACCCAGTTGCTCATCGGCACCGTGCTGCTGGCCACCTTCTTCCCGGCCACCGGCAGCTTCGAGCATTTCATGCACATCGCCAGCAATGCGGCCATCTCGCTGCTGTTCTTCCTGCATGGCGCCAAGCTCTCGCGCGAGGCGGCCCTGTCCGGACTGAAGCAGCCGCGCCTGCACCTGCTCACGCTGGCCTCGACCTTCATCCTGTTCCCGCTGCTGGGCCTGGCCTTGAAGAGCGCCGTTCCCGACCTGCTGACGCCGCAACTGTGGATGGGCGTGCTGTTCGTCTGTACGCTCTCCTCCACCGTGCAATCCTCGATCGGCTTTACCTCCATCGCGCGCGGCAACGTGCCGGCGGCGATCTGCGGTGCCACTGCATCGAACCTGCTGGGCATCATCATCACGCCGCTGCTGGTGACCTTGCTGCTGCATCGTCATCACGAAGCCAACGGCATGTCGCAGGTGCTGAGCATCCTGCTGCAACTGCTGCTGCCCTTCGTGCTGGGCAACCTGATGCGTCCCTGGATCGGTGACTGGATCAATCGCCACAAGGTCATCGTCAATGTCGTCGATCGCGGCGGCATCCTGCTGTCGGTCTATGCCGCCTTCAGCGTGGCCGTGGCGCAGGGCGTGTGGCACCTGTTCCCGCCGGGGCAGCTGGCCTTGCTGGTACTGGTCAATGCGGTGCTGCTGGGAACCGTGCTGCTGGTGACCACCTATGGTGCCCGTGCCCTGAAGATGCCGCGCGGCGATGAAATCGTGCTGGTCTTCTGCGGCTCCAAGAAGTCGCTGGCCTCGGGCATCCCCATCGCGTCGGTGCTGTTTGCCGGCAGCGGGGCAGCGGTGGTGCTGCTGCCGATCATGCTGTTCCACCAGATGCAGCTGATGCTGTGCGCGGTACTGGCACGGCGCTATGCGGCTCGCCAGGAAAGTGAACAAAGCGGCGAGCACCCGCAGCAGGAGGGCGTGGCGGCGGTGGCGACGCGCTGATTTCTGACCGTTTCTTCCCGGGGGCGCGAGGGCTACTGACAGGACGTTGTCAGTAGCCCTCGCGCATGATGCGTTCCATGCCAGCCGGCATAGACAACGCTCCCCTCCCAAGAAAAGGAAGAACACCATGCAAACCCAAGTCAACTGGTTCGAGATCGCCACCAAGGACCTGCAGCGCGCCACCCGCTTCTACGAAGCCGTCTTTGCCACCAGGCTGCGCCAGGAGCAGCTGTCCGAGGAAGGCCCGATGGCCATCTTCGTGCGCGACGACGGACAGTCCATCGGCTGCCTGACCGCGCCCGGCTGGCTCGAACCCACGCGCCAGGGCACGCTGATCTACCTCGATGCCGGACCCTCGATCCAGGCGGTGCTGGACCGCGTCAAGGCGGCCGGCGGTGAAGTGACCATGGAGCGCTTCCAGCTGCCCAACGATATCGGCTACATCGCCCAGTTCATCGACAGCGAAGGCAATCGCCTGGCCTTGCACGCGATGCATTGAACGGACCGGATCGGCTCGCCAGCCCGGCGCCATGCTCGCATCTTGCACAGCAGCATCGAAGTTCGTGGCGGGCCGGGAGCATGCGTGCCAGAATGGCGCGCATCATTTTTTCCTCCGCCTGCCATGCGTCGAGCCGACCGCCTGTTCCAGATCACCCAGTACCTGCGTGGACGCCGTCTCACTACGGCGCGTCAGCTGGCGCAGTGGCTGTCGGTGTCGGAGCGCACGGTCTATCGCGACATCCGCGATCTCTCGCTCTCGGGCGTGCCGGTGGATGGCGAAGCCGGGGTCGGCTACCGCATCAAGCCTGGCTATGACTTGCCGCCGCTGATGTTCAACGCCGATGAAATCGATGCGCTGGTGATCGGCATGCGCATGGTGCAAGCCTGGGGCGGCCCGCAACTGGGGGCCTCGGCGGCCTCGGCGCTGGCCAAGGTGGTGCTGGCCCTGCCCAAGGAAAAACGCGATTTCGTCGAGGCCACTCCGCTCTTTGCGCCGGCCATGCAGGACGACTGCGGCCAGGGCGAGCGGCTGGAAGCCATCCGCCAGGCCATCAACAGCCGCCACAAACTGCTGCTGCATTACACCGATGCCCAGCAGCGCAGCAGCCAGCGGGTGGTGTGGCCGCTGGCGCTGGCCTTCTTCGGCGGCACCTGGCTCTTGGCCGCCTGGTGCGAGACACGCGATGACTTCCGCTCCTTCCGCCTGGACCGCGTCCGCCAGATGAGCGAACACGGGCATTATCCGGATCGCAATGGCCGCCGCCTGCCGGACTTCGTGCGGGCCATGCAGCGCCAGGTGCGCGCACAGCAATCCTCGGCGGCAGCTCCGGCAACACCACCGGCGCCTGCCGCCCCACCGCCCGCTGCCTGACCGGGCGTGGCGCTGCGCCAACGCAAAGCGCATATGCTGCTGCAAATTGATTCGTTCGCAAGCCGGGGCACTGGGGTTAGGCTGGGACCGTCACTCACTTCCTGCGAGTCCCTTCATGCGTGCTGCTGCCCCTGCTTCCGCTTCGGCCTCCACGGCCGGCCCCATCGACTTGTCCCTCGGTGACCGCTGTGTGCTCTGCGTCGGTGGCCTGACCGGTGCCCGCAATCACTACCGGGCCGAGATCGAAACCCGCGCCGGGCGCTTCCTGCATCACGATGGCGGACGCGAGGACAACCTGCACCGGCTCACGCCCATGCTGGCCGCCGCCGACATCGTCATCTGCGCCTCCGGCAACATCAGCCACAACGCATACCACCTGGTCAAAAGCACCTGCAAGAAGCTGGGCAAGCCCTGCGTGCTGGTCAAGGGCACCGGCATCGCCTCCTTCCTCGATGGCCTGGGCCACCTGGCCGCCAGTGAAGCACCGCAGGAAGGACGCTCGGCCCGCGGTGACCGGGTGTTGCGCGGCAAGCGCTAGGGCCTGTTCCCATGCAATCTGCGAGATGCGCATTGCATGGGAACCGGCCCTAGACGATTCCTGCCAGCAACAAAAATATCCTGCTGTTTGGAAAAAATCTCGAATCCCCCCTACAATCGACTCCCCGGCCCGCCCTGCGTGCCGTACCGACAACATGCCAAGACGGCAATTTCCGGGAGTTCGTTTGAAGATCGTATCTCGCCTGCGCACCTGTCTGCGCCCGCGCCTGTGCGCGCTGGTGCTGACGCTGGCCGGTGCCGTGGCCGGCGCACCGGCGGCGCAGGCCGCGCCACAACCCAGCTTTGGCATTGAGGTCGGCAATGCCTTGCTGTGCCTGAACCAGCTCAACAGCAAGTATTTCTTCGATTACCTCGTGGCCGCCTTCGGCCCACCCTACAAGACGGAGGGCGGGGCCTACTGGTTCAAGGCCACCAATGTCACGCTGTGGGGCATGCAGGCCACCGATTTCCTGGTCAATGACAGCAGCAGCCAGGCCGACTTCATCGGCGCGTATTTCAACACCACGCCGGTCAAGCTGACCGATGCCATCAAGGGCGCACTGGGCATCCGCTTCACTCCCGAGGATGATTCGGCCTATCCGATGAGGCAGTCGCAGGCCGGCAGCAAGATCGTCTACAACGATACCAACGCCAAGATGTATTGCGCCAAGTCCAAGTTCCTGGTGCCGGGGCCCGAGCAGCCCTGAACGCGGAGAGTCGAAGAACCATGAAAAATGCGGCCCGGTGGGACACCACGGGCCGCATTGTCATTGGGGCAGCGGGTAGCGCTATGCAGCTCAATCCTTGCGGAAATCGTCGGTGGTGCGGATGCAATCGCGCCCCGCTGCCTTGGCCAGGGCCAGCGCCTTTTCCGATTCGCGCAGCACGGTATCGGGTTCGTCGACCTGACGCTGCGGGGCCACGGCGGCGATGCCGATGCTGATGGTCACGCGGCCGGTCGGGCTGGCACTGTGCTCGATGTTGAGCTGTTCGATCGACTTGCGGATGCGTTCGGCCACGATCAGTGCGCCATCCAGGCGCGAACCCGGCAACAGCACGGCGATCTCCTGGGTACCGAAACGCGAGAGCAGATCTTCCGGACGCACGTTGGTATCGCGGATGGCGCTGCCGACCCGGCGCAAGACCTTGTCTCCGGCCATGCGGCCATAGCTGGCGTTGTATTCATCGAAGAGATCGATGTCGATCATGATGATGGCCAGCGACAGGTTGGTGCGCGCCGCGCGGTTGAATTCTTCCAGCAGGCCGCGCTCGAACTGGCGGCGGTTGGCCAGGCCGGTCAGCGCATCTTCCAGGCCGACGCGGGCCAGGGTCTTTTCCATTTCTTCCAGGTGGGTGCGGGCATCATCGCGTTGCTCCACCAGTTGCTTGTGCTCTTCCTGCAGCTGCTGCATGCCGGCCTCCAGACCGGACAGCGGTTGCAGCAGTTGCCGCGCCAGCACCCAGGACAGCAGGGCCGACACCAGCACCAGGACCACGGCGGCGACCGCCAGGCCCTGCGTGCTGCCATTCATGGCCAAGGCGGTCAGCACGATGGCGGTGAGCAGCGCAGCGGCGGTACCGGACAAGGTCAGGCGTGTTTGGAGTTGACGGGACAGGGACATAAGCTGAAAACCGACTTTCCTAAAAGAGAGGTTCGGCACCGGCAGGACAGGCGCGGCAGGCACGGCAGTGATGGGCGGCAATATGGCCACGCGAAATCGTACAGGCTAGTTCGCTGCGACGCAACGCGATTGCCGCCCTGCACGCAGGATAGCCGTGCTTGTCAGGGCGCTGTCATGCGGACGTCAGGCCGGGTGTGAGGAATTCACGACAAACGCCGCGGCAAGCTCATCCATGGCATCGCCACGCGCATCACGCCACCTGCAGCGCCCGCAGCAAGGGCAGCCTGGTACGCGCGAAGAGCCGCGCCTGCGTCGCCAGTTCGGCCAGGTTCTCGTCCTCGGCTTCCAGCCGCACGCCATCGCGCACCAGCCGCTTGCCCTGCGCAGCGATGTGCTGCCAGGCCTGGGCGGGCCAGGCTTCGAGATCGTCGCCGCAGACTTCGCGCGCCAGCAGGAACAACTGCTCGACCCGGTCCACCTTCACGCCACCGCCGGTCAGCGGGCTGACCAGATGAGCGATGTCGCCCTCCTGGCTCTCCGGCAGCACCAGCGCTGCGCGCTGCAGGAGATAGGCATTGAGGTCGGCCGTGCGGCGCGCGATCTGGGCCTGGGTGGCGGCATCCAGCTCGGGGGGCAGCGGAGCGGCGTGGCCGGTGCCGATCAGCATCAGCGCCGAATCGATCACTTGCGACAGGTTCAGGTTGCGATGCGCCAGCGAGGCCGCCAGGTCCACCAGCGTGTGCGGCTGGTAGTCCGAGAGCGCCTGCAGGATGGGTTCGTAGATGAGCCGGTTGAGGGTGATCTCGGCGGCCACGTTCTGAATCGTCAGCGGCACCTTGTCCGGCTCGGTCAGCAGCACCACGCTTTGCAGCGCCAGCGCCTGCACGCGCTGGCGCTCGTCCAGCACCTGGCCGCCACGCACCCAGTAATCGCGGCGGAAGGTCTGGTTGACCATGAAATCGCGCGTGCTCTGGTACAGCACCGGGTCGTCGATCTCGGCCAGGCACTGGCGCTGCGCCGGAGTCAGGTTGGCCATGTCGAGGTGGTCGATGTAGTGCGCAGGGCAGGCGAACTGCAGACCGGCCTGCGAGAAGCGGCGATGGATCTCGGCAAAGGGCTCGGCGTGCCAGTCGCGATTGAAATATTCGTGCGCGAGGTAGCTGCGCGACTGCTGCTGCAGCATCTTGAGGCGGTCGCGCATGAAGGGATTGGTCTGGGCATAGACCGGGTCGGTCTCGAAGAGCCGTGTGGCAAAGGCCAGTGCGGCCTCGATGCGAGCGGCCGTGGGCAGGCCGCGTTCCTCGTTGCCGGCCAGTTGCGTGTGCTGCACCAGCAGGTCGCGCAGCGGCATGAAGGCCGACCAGCCCGGCTGGGTGTTGTAGCTCAGATAGAGCACGCCGCCCGGCTTGAGCTTGCGGTCGATGAAATCGAGGAGGATCTGGCGGTTGTCCTCGGAGACCCAGCTCCAGATACCATGCAGGGCGATGAAATCAAAATCCGGCAGATCGTCCCGGCGACAGAAATGCGAGAAGCTGGAATCCTCCAGCTGCGCGCCACTGCCACTGGCCGCCGCCAGTTCCTGGGCGAAAGCCGCCTGCAAGGGATTGAAGTCATTGCCCCACCAGCGCGTGGTGGATGCCGCTGCGTGAAAATTGGTCGACAGGCCCTGGCCGAAACCCAGCTCGCAGGCGGTCTGGATGGCCGGTGCCTGGAGGCCGTGGAAGGCGAAGGCCAGCGGCAGGCGGGCCGGATTCATGCCGGGGTAATAGCCGTAGGTGTAGGCGATGTCGACGACGTAACCGTCATTCCAGTTGGTCAAGGCGAGCTCCGGGCAGCGAACATGAGAGGGAGGAAAGCAAGGACAGCGCCAGCCTCAGCCGGCACCGGAGGCATCATCGCCGGCGTCGGTACCGGCAGCCGGCCCGGCCAGCGCGCTGTATTTGCGCGCATTGCCACGGGCCAGTTCGACCGGATACTTGCGGCGATTCAGTTCCATTTTTTCCAGCACGGCGCTGCGCAGGTCGACGCCGGTATGGTCGGCCAGCTGGATCAGATAGACCAGCACATCGGCCATCTCATGACGGATGCCTTCGCGCGCGGCGTCATCGAGTTCATGATCGGCACCCGTGGGTAGCCACTGGAAGTGCTCCATCAGCTCGGCCACCTCCACCGAGAGGGCCATGGCCAGGTTCTTGGGCGTATGGAAACGCAGCCAGTCGCGTTCGCTGGAAAAGGTACGGATGATCTCGCGCAATTCGTGCAGATCGGACGGGGCAGCAGCGGGCTGGCCGGAGGGGGAAGCGGTCATGGGCTTGGCGTGGGTCTGGATGTTGTCGTCTTGGCCTTGTTGTCGGCAAGGTACTTTATCACCAACCCACACAAACCGGCCTCCACGCTTGATCTGCGACAGCTTATGTCCCACGGGAATGATGCACAATGTAGCGAAACACACGACATTCTGACGAACATGCTGACACTTTTACGATCTCCGCTGCGTCTTCTGTCCTGCACTCTGCTGGCCACCACGCTGCTGGCGGCCGGCTGCGACCGCCACATCGACCAGGAGCTGGCGGCCCACGAAGCCGCCCAGACCACGCTGGGCCTTACCCCCAAGCAATTCGCTGATCGCTTCAACAATCGTCTCGCCGACGTACTCAAGGACATGAAAGTGGAAGAGCCGGAGCACATGGCCCACCTCTACATGCTGGACGCGTCGCGGCTGCATCCGGGCAAATACGAATACGTGCTCGACACCCAGGTCGGCCCGGCCCAGACCACGCTCATCGGCACGCTCAACAAGAAGGGTGAGCTGCGCAACGTGGGCGTGATGATGACCAACAAGGTGCCCGGCGCCCGTGACGAATTCCTGATCTGCGCCTCCAGTGCCGCGCGCAGTTTCATCTCCGGCAGCGAGGACAAGCTGCTGCCCCTGATTACCCGCCTCACCACGGTCGCCCTGGACAATCCCGGCCAGCGCATGACCGAGGTGGTGGCCGACCAATTGCTCTCGGTAGAACTGGTGCCGCAAGGCGTGCTGTTTCAGGTGCAGCCGCGCCAATAAGCGACCACCGCAATGCCGATGACGATGATGACCGGAAACAGTTTCCATTCATCATCGCCCCTGCCCCGCCCTGCCCGGCAGGAATGCTGCTTCCGTTTCTGGTTCACCCGTGGAAAGTCCCGCCTTTTTGACCGATTGAAAGCGCGGTACAGCGTTTAGATTCTGGTCATCATGGTTTCCGTGTCGCGCCGCCCAAGCCGGATACAGGCTGGCGTCGCACATCTTTGCGGTAATGCCATGGAACGCCATGACACCGACACGCAATTCCACACCAGGCCGCACGCGGCCCGGTATGAAAACGGGGTCGCCGCGCTTGGGGACGAAGCACGGCGGCTTTCTACAACAGCGGCAGGACCGTGACCCCGCAAGGTCAGCAACGGTCAGGGCAACGGGGGCAAGCATGCGCACGAATCTACCGATCACCACCACCGAACGGTTGCTGGAGGATGGCAAGTCCATCGTCTCCAAGACCGACCTGCAGGGCAACATCACCTACGTCAATCCTTACTTCGTGGAAATCAGCGGTTTCGACGAAGCCGAACTGATCGGGGCCCCGCAGAACATCGTGCGCCATCCCGAGATGCCGCGCGAGGCCTTCGCCGACATGTGGGCCACGCTCAAGGAAGGCCTGCCCTGGAACGGGCTGGTCAAGAACCGCTGCAAGAATGGCGATTACTACTGGGTCCAGGCCAACGTCACGCCGGTGCGCGAGAACGGGCGCGCGGTCGGCTACATGTCCGTGCGCACGCGTCCTTCGCGGGAGCAGGTACAGGCGGCCGACAGCGCCTATCGTGCCTTCGTCGGCGGCCAGGCACGCGGCCTGCGCATCCGTCGCGGCGCAGTGGCGCGCACCGGCTTCATCGGCTGGCTGCAGGGCCTGCGTGATCTGCCGTTGGCCACGCGGCTGGGCTGGATGATGGGCGTGCTCACGCTCATGTTCATCCTCGGCGGTGCGGTCGCGGGCAGTGCCGTGCAAACGGCCGGAGGCAGCCCCTATGCGGTGTGGCTCGGCACGCTCGGTGGCGCTGCGCTGCTGCTGGGCTCGTGGGCGGTGCTGCATGCGAGCGTCGTGGCGCCCTTGCAGCGCGCCATCAAGTCCGTCCATGGCCTGGCCGGCGGCGATCTCGACCTGCATATCGATACCGATGCGCGCGGCGACATGGGCCTGCTGCTGCAAGCGCTGCAGCAGCTCAACGTCAACCTGCGCGCCATCATCGGCGACGTGCGCCGCAACGTGGAATCGATGACCATCTCCACCGGCGAGATCGCCAGCGGCAACATGGATCTCTCAAGCCGTACCGAATCGCAGGCCTCGGCACTGGAAGAAACGGCCTCCAGCGTCGAGCAGTTCGCCGCCACCGTGCGCCAGAATGCCGACTCGGCGGCCAATGCCGACCGCCAGGCGCAATCGGCCTCCTCCATTGCCCAGCGTGGCAGCCATTCGGTACAGCGCATGGGCAAGACCATGGAAGAGATCGACGCGGCTTCGCACAAGATCGTGGACATCATCGGGCTGATCGACGGCATCTCCTTCCAGACCAACATCCTCGCGCTGAACGCTGCCGTGGAAGCGGCGCGTGCCGGCGAGCAGGGACGCGGCTTTGCCGTGGTCGCCTCGGAAGTGCGCACGCTGGCGCAACGCTCGGCGGCCGCCGCCAAGGACATCAAAGGCCTCATCGACGACTCGCGCGCGAAAGTCGAGAGCGGCAACCAGCTGGTCCGCGAAACCGCGCAAGCCATGGGCGACCTCGGGGGCGCGGTGGAAAACATGGCCGTCACGATGGCCGAGATCACGGTGGCCAGCAATGAGCAGAGCGGCGGCATCGAGCAATTGAATCAGGCCGTCAACGCCATCGACGAAACCACCCAGCAGAATGCCGCCCTGGTGGAACAGGCTGCCGCCGCTGCCGAGAACCTGCGCGACCAATCGATCAAACTGAGCCAGGCCATGTCGGTGTTCAAGATCAGCTACAGCGCCCCGCGCTCACCGGCCTCTGCGAGCGCGAACACTGCCACGCGCCAGAAGGAAACCACGCTGGCACTGGCGCAGTAAGGCCCGGTGGCATGCCGTGCAAGCGGCATGCCTACACCGCTTTACAAGGCATTGCATTTCTTTACCCGATAAGGGGGTGTCCGCATCTTTGCACGGCCACCGCGCTTGCCTATGATGAACTCCTGTCCGCATCTCCCTCAGCAGAGGGGGATGCTGGCTGCCTACCACTACAAGGGAGTTTCACATGAGCGTGTCTTCGGTCTCCTCCGGCAACAGCAGCTTCTACAACACCATCATCCAGCCCATCAAGAACGTCGCCTCCGAAGTCGGTGACGAGATTGAAAGCGCCTACGACACCACTGTCGATGCTGTTTCCTCGGCCGCGCATTCGGTGGCCGACAGCGTGACCTCGGGCGTCAAGGCCATCGGCAACATCATCGACACCTCCGCCTGATCTTGGGTGCCGCAGCATGGCGCCGGGACCGCGCCATGCAATAATTCGGGCTTTGCGACTACCGCCAGCCCGGACCCTGCCATGCTGCTGCATACCATCTACCTCATCGCCATCTGCGCCGAAGCCATCTCGGGCGCGCTCATGGGCATCCGCAAGGACATGGACATCTTCGGCATCTGCCTGATCGGCACGGTGGCGGCGTTGGGTGGCGGTACCGTGCGCGACATCCTGATCGGCCACTATCCGCTGGGCTGGGTGGCGCATCCCGAATATCTGGGCTTCACCATCTGCGCGGCGAT
The DNA here is from genome assembly GCF_002296545.1 of Herbaspirillum sp. UBA812. Lineage (NCBI taxonomy): Bacteria > Pseudomonadati > Pseudomonadota > Betaproteobacteria > Burkholderiales > Oxalobacteraceae > Herbaspirillum > Herbaspirillum sp. UBA812. The sequence goes on from NZ_DBIC01000221.1 coordinate 21,576, forward strand.
CGTGGCAGCAGTCGCGGCGCGCGCCCTGCATCATTTCAAGTCCGCTTTCCTGGTGGTGGATGCACTGGGGCTGGTGGCTTTCACCATCATCGGCTGCGATATCGCGCGCAGCTTCGACAACTTCCACCCGGCCATCGTGGTGATGCTGGGCATGGTCACGGGCGTGTTTGGCGGCTTGCTGCGCGATGTACTGTGCAACGAGATTCCGCTGGTCCTGCGACGCGAGATCTATGCCAGCGTGTCGCTGCTGACCGGTACCCTGTATGTGCTGATCCTGCACTGGCAGATCGATGGCCGCATCGCCACCCTGAGCTCCCTGCTGCTGGGATTTTCGGTGCGCCTGCTGGCGATCCGCTTTCACTGGGAATTGCCGCGCATGGACAAGGAGCGCGTGCGCGGCTTCGACTGAAGCGAGCGCTCTCCCCGGCAAATGACATCCTTTGTTGCAATTGCCTGACTGCGCTTAGCAGACCCACGTAGTTCAATGCTGCCTCACTGCATCTCTTTCCATTTCTTTGCATGAGGTTGACCATGAAACGATTGACGACGCTGCTGGCTGCAGCGCTGCTGCTGACCACGCTGGGGGGCTGCGTCTGCGCGCCCTGGTTCTGCGGACCCGGCCCGGGCGGCGGCGGACCGCGCGGCGGCTGGGGTGACGGCGGACCTGGCGGTGGGCCACGCTGAGATTTTTCACCGGTGTCAAACGCAAAAGGCCGGAGCAAACTGTCTCCGGCCTTTCTCTTTTCCGCATTCTTGATTTTGTATTCTGTATTACGTATTCCCTCTGCGGAGTTCTGATGCAGCTCCTCAGCCCAGTGTGCCGACGCTGGATTCCAGCAGCTTCCACGCCTCCTCGCCAAACCTGGCGCGCATGTCCTTGTAGAAATTGGCCTGCGCCAGCGCCTGCTTGAAGGAGTCCTTGTCCGCATCGATGATCTGCAAACCCTTGCCAGCCAGGTCATTGCGGGCCATGCCGGAGAAGCTGGCGATGTCGGCGCGCTCATCGGTGGCGGCCTGATCGAGTTCGCGCCGCACGATCTCCTGGATGTCCTTGGGCAGCTTGTCGAAGGCGCGGCGGTTGCCGAGGATCCAGTAGGCGTCCCAGACGTGATTGGAGAGCGTGCAGAACTTCTGCACTTCGTAAAGCCGTGCGGTGCTGATGATGGCCAGCGGATTTTCCTGTCCTTCCACCAGCTTGGTCTGCAGTGATGAATAGACCTCGTTGAAATTGATCGGCGTGGGACTCGCACCCAGTGCCGAAAACAGCGAGGTCAGCATCGGTGCTGCCGGCACGCGCAGCTTCAGGCCCTTGACGTCGGCGGCACTCCTGATCGCCTTGGTCGAGGTGGTGATCTGGCGGAAGCCGTTGTCCCACGGTTTGGACATGGTCAGCAGACCGACCTTCTCGATCTGCGCGCGCACGTGCGCCCCCAGTTGGCCGTCCATGGCCTTCCACACGGCCGCGTAATCCTGGAAGGCAAAACCGGTATTGACGATACCGGCGGCCGGCACCAGCGTGGAGAGTACGGTATTGGCCTGGTTGAAGAATTCCACACCGCCATTGCGGATCTGCGACATCAGGTCGGTATCGGAACCCAGCTGGTTGGCCGGGAACAGCTTGATCTCCAGGCGCCCGTTGGTGGCGTTGCGGATACGGTCGATGGCTTCCTGCGCGCGCTTGTTGACCGGGTGCGAAGGGTCCTGGCCGGTGGCGAATTTATAAGTAAACTCGGCCGCATTGGCGGGCCGCGTGAGGATGGAAAACAGCGGCAGTGCAGCCCCGACAGCGCCTGCCTTGAGGATCTGGCGGCGGCTCAGCTTCTTTGATGCGATCTCGTCTTTCATCTTTTGTCTCCTGGCATTTTTTATGGTGGGAATCGATGAAACCGCGCCAGGCCAAACGACCGGCCGGCGCGTGAACAACTCAATGGATCAGCATGCCGCCGTTGACGTCCAGCGTGATGCCGGTGCAGTACTGCGACAGGTCGCTGGCCAGGAACACGCAGACGCCGCCCACGTCATCCGGCCCGCCCAGGCGGCCCAGGGGAATGGTCTGGGCGATCTCGGCTTTCTTCTCGGCACTGAGGATGTCCTTGTTGATGTCGGTCGAGATGAGGCCGGGCGTGACGCAATTGACGCGGATGCCCTCCGGGCCGAACTCGCGCGCCATGGCCCGCGCCAGACCCAGCACGCCAGCCTTGGCCGCCGAATAGTGCGGACCGCCCAAAATGCCGCCGCCGCGCTGGGCCGAGACCGAGGAGATGCAGACGATGGAACCGCCCTGCTGCGCGCGCATGGCCGGCAGCACTGCCTGCGACATGTAGAGCGTGCCGCGCAGGCTGACATCGAGGATGCGGTCGTAGTCCTTGCCGCTGATGTCGAGGAATTTTGCGGGCTGGGTGATGCCCGCATTGTTGACCAGGATATCGATGCGGCCGAACTGCTGCAGGATCGCTTGCGCTGCGGCCTCGCAGGAGGCCTTGTCGGTGACGTCGGCGACCAGGCCGAGATGGCCTTCGCCCAGGCGGGCAGCAGCGGTGGAAGGTTCGGCGCGTTCCAGGTCGAGGATGACGACGCGCGCACCTTGCGCGGCCATCAGGCGCGCAGTGGAAAATCCCAGGCCGTTGAGCCCGGCACCACCGGTGATGACGGCAACTTTGTTCTTGAGCAGCATGGTGTGGTCTCCTGAAAGTGGCATGCGAATGAGCAACGGTGAAGAGCTCCGCGCAGTCCTCCTGCGAGCGGATGCAGCGCCAGATAGCGCGCATGGACGGATGTCTCCCTGTTGTTCTGGCGGCGATCTTCGAACTTTCATCCGGCCGCGACAAGTGATGCTTTGTCATGAAAATGTGACGAAGCTTCATCTGCCGGATCGATGCGCTAAAATCGGCCGCGAGCCCGCGCCCGCGCATGCCGTGACGCAGCAGAAACGTTCACAAGACCAAAAACCGAGACACCATGATTCCTCCACTGACCTCTCTGATGGCCTTCGAGGCGATCGCACGCCGCAAAAGTTTCAACCTTGCGGCGGCGGAATTGCATCTCACCCCGTCAGCCATCAGCCACCAGGTGGCGCGTCTGGAAAAGCTGCTGGGGCTGCGCCTGTTCGAGCGTTCCACCAAGGGTGTGGAGCTCACGCCGGCAGGACAGAGCTATCTCAACCGCGTGGCCGGTGCGCTCGGGGCGATCAATTCGGCCACCGACGATTTGCGGCATGGCGTGGAGAATTCGCTGCAGATCCATTCCAGCCCCAGCTTCGCGAGCCTGTGGCTGATGCCGCGCATCGGACGCTTTACGCAGCGCTATCCGGAGATCGCCTTCGGCTTGTCGGCCTCGCCGGAAATTTCCGATTTCGAGATCGGGCAGGTGGATCTCGACATCCGCTGCGGCGTGCCGCACTGGCCGGATCTGGAAATCGAACCGGTACTGTCGGAGCAGGTGATCCCGATGGCCAGCCCGGATTTTCTGGCGCGCCATCGCATCGAGACCCCGGAAGACCTGGTGCTGGCCCCGCTGATCCAGTCGCGCGGCAGCCTTCTGCAATGGCCGGAATGGTTTGCCCGCTACGCACCGGACCTGCGTCCGGAACGCATCGCCCTGCGCTTCGACCGCGCCATGATGAGCATCGAAGCGGCGGTACAGGGACTGGGCGTGGTCTTCGAGAGCGATGCCTTCGGCGCCGGGCATCTGGCCAGCGGACGGCTGCAGCCGGTGTTTGCGGACGGCATGACGCTGGAGATCACGCAACACTTTGCGGTCTGCCCGGCACGCAACAAATCGCGGCCGGAGGTGGTGTTGTTCCTGCAGTGGTTGCGTGAAGAGAGCGGGAAACTTGCGTCTACTTGACGCCAATTCAGCCAAGCCTGAATTTTCATCGCTTGCCTGCACCCGTACCGACCGCGAAGAATAAGTCTCCACCATTACAACGGAGACTGACGCATCGCCCTCTTTTGCCGGGCAGATGCATCTTGCTGTCATGACCCCACATCCCCTGCAGCCGCTGGCGCATGCCATCCGCCTTCTTTCCATCGACGCCATCGTGCGCGCCACCGAAGGCCATCAAGGCGTGCCGCTGGGCATGGCCGAGATCGCCACCGCACTCTACGCCCGCCACCTGCGCTTTCACGCCGCCGATCCGACCTGGCCGGACCGCGACCGCGTGGTGCTCTCCAATGGCCACGGCTCGATGCTGCTCTACAGCCTGCTCTACCTCACCGGCTACGAACACATCACGCTGGAGCAGGTGCGCAACTTCCGCGAATTCGGATCGCACTGTGCCGGCCATCCGGAATACGATCCGCAACTCGGCATCGAAGTGACCACCGGTCCGCTCGGCCAGGGCATCGCCAATGCCTTCGGCATGGCCGTGGCCGAGGCTTACCTGAATGCGCGCTTCGGCGATGGCATCGTCAATCACCGCACCTACGCCTTCGTCGGCGATGG
>NZ_DBIC01000221.1:26323-27186 GCF_002296545.1 Herbaspirillum sp. UBA812
GCCTTCGTCGGCGATGGCTGCCTGCAGGAAGGCATCGGGCAGGAAATGATTTCGCTGGCCGGCCATCTGCGCCTCGCCAAACTGACCCTGCTATGGGACGACAACCAGATCACCGATGACGGCGCCACCGAAATCTCCATCAGCGAGAACGTGCCCGAGCGTTTCCGCGTGGCCGGCTGGCATGTGGTGGAGGTGGACGGGCATGACATCGAGGCGGTCTCGCGCGCACTCGACGCTGCACGTGCCTCGGACCGTCCCTCGATGATCGCCTGCCGCACCATCATCGGCCGTGGCATCCCGCGTGTGCAGGGCCAGCGCGGCGGCCACAGCGCACGGCTCCATGCGGAGGATGCACAAGCCGCACGCGATCTGCTGCAATGGCCGCATGCGCCATTCGAGATCCCGCAGGACATCCTTACGCCGTGGCGCAACTTCGGCCAACGCAATCGCGATGAACATGCCGCCTGGCATCAGCGCCTGCAGGCCCTGCCGCCCACGCAGCGCGCCGAATTCGAACGTGTCCTGCGGGGTGACTTGCCCGATGGGTGGCAGGATGTGTTGCTGCAATTCAAGCGTACCGCGCACGAGCCTGCGCAGGCGCAGGGCGGCATCCTGATCTCGGCCGCGCTCAATCAGCTGCTGGCCGAAGTGATCCCTGAACGCATGGTGGGCTGCGCCGATCTTGAAGCGCCCACGGCGCACAAGGGCGCCCTCAAGGCCTTCACCGCCAGCGACCGCAGCGGCGCCTACGTGCACTGCGGTGTACGCGAACACGTGATGGGCGCGATGGCCAATGGCATGGCCGCGCATGGCGGCGTGATTCCGCTGGCCGTGACCTATCTGGCCTTCTCGGATTACGAACG
>NZ_DBIC01000221.1:27477-28156 GCF_002296545.1 Herbaspirillum sp. UBA812
CCCTTCTCGGATTACGAACGTCCGGCCATGCGCATGGCTGCGCTGATGGGCTTGCCGGTGAAATTCGTGTTCAGTCACGACTCCATCGGCATCGGCAAGAACGGGCCGACGCATCAGCCGGTGGAAATCCTGGCCTCGCTGCGTGCCATGCCCAACATGCTGGTGATGCGCCCGGCCGATGCCAGCGAGGCGGTGGAATGCTGGGAAGTCGCCATGCAGCACCGCAGCGGACCGGTCAGCCTGGTCTTCGCACGACAGAGCCTGCCGCCGGTCCGCAAGCGCTTCGAGGTGAGCAATCTCAGTGCGCGCGGGGGATATGTACTGGAAGAAGCGCAGTGCGGGCCGCGTCAGGTGAGCTTGCTGGCCACCGGTTCGGAGGTGGCCATCGCTTGTGCTGCGCGCGACCTGCTGGAAGCGCGGGGCGTGGCCACCGCCGTGGTATCGCTGCCGTGCTGGGAATTGTTCGACCAGCAGGACAGCCGCTATCGTGACGCCGTACTGGGCGAGGACACGGTCCGGGTGGGCGTGGAAGCGGCAGTGCGCTTTGGATGGGATCGGTATCTGGGCGCGCGCGGCAGCTTCGTCGGCATGGCGGGCTTCGGTGCGCCGGGGCCAGCGGATGTGCTGTACCGGCACTTCGGCATCACGCCGGAGGCGGTGGTGGCGCAGGCTTTGCAGC
>NZ_DBIC01000221.1:28455-34390 GCF_002296545.1 Herbaspirillum sp. UBA812
GTGGTGGCGCAGGCTTTGCAGCTGCTGGACAGTCCGCACAGCCAGACGACATAAACCATTTATATGATTTATATCGGTTCCAGAACGCAAAAAGCCCATCTGAAACCAGATGGGCCGTTCATTGATTAACGCTGGATTCCCTCATGACCCTGGCGATCTGCCAGGTGCTGCGAGAGTGTCCTGCCCGGTCTATCTGGCCGGTGCGGTCGCAATCCAGGTGTTCGTGTTGTGGTCCGGAGGCCGCCGTTGGTGCGGGCCGGTGTCACGCTCTACGAGCGATTAATTAACTATTTGCTACACGGCTTGCGCCGTGACTGACGCGCTCCTGCCTTCGTGGTTCACCTGCCCGCGCTATCTGCACGGCCACAGCTGAGTCTCTGGCAGGAACGACGTCCTGCGCTGCCCTGACGTTCGGTACCGGCCCTCCCTGGCTATCTGCCAGGTGAGAGTCTGCGACAAAATCGCGCCGACATGAAAGGACTGCGGAGTCTGCCGGCCTGGCCTCTGGAGCGTATGGAATTCCGGAGGCGTTCAGGCGCGGACAGCGAGGATGTTCTGCTTCGCTTGCGCGAAAATCTTGGTCTTAGATGACCTTGATGTTGGTGGCCTTTTCACCCTTGGGGCCGACACCGCGGTCGAAGGACACGCGCTGGTTTTCCGACAGGCTGCGGAAGCCGTTGGACTGGATGTCCTGGAAGTGCGCGAAGACGTCAGCGCCGCCAGCATCAGGAGTGATGAAGCCGAAGCCCTTGGCATCGTTGAACCATTTGACTACGCCGGTTTGAGTGCTCATGTTTGTTTCCTTTGGAAAAGTTTGGGACGAATGAAGGCAGATGCCTGATAGGCACTTGAAACCAAGAACTGAAACCGAAGGAAAGAAAACAGAACGACCGAGGAGGGAACGACAGTCAGGCGGAATTGGAACCAACAAGAATACAACTTGATGCAAGTACAGGTCGTATTGTACACCACATGCGACATCTTGCAGGTATCTGTTGATAAATGTGTGGTTTTTCTGTAGGCATCGCCCGCTTGGCCGCCCCGGCAGGGCGGCTCCGCCCGGCTACTGCGTCGCCACCGGCAAGGAGCGTCACGCCATCAAGACGCCCGGCATTGCCGCCGACAGTGACTTGACCGCTTTTTGCTGGCCCAACGTAATTCCGGTATATTGGCCCGAAGAAAAAAGAGGCCGTGTCCCGTTGTGCGCCGGAGGTGGGCGGCGCTGATGGCATCGCGGGTTCCGTTGCATGTCACCCAGTCACTGCGTGCTCGATGCCCCTTCCCGAACGCCCCTTGTTTGATCCGTCCGACGACGATGCCACCGTGCCTGGCTTGCCGGTACGCTTCGGCATTTCCGCCCTGGTGATGGCGGGCATGGTCCTGCTGGCCGTGGTGCTGGTCTCGGTAGGCTGGTGGGGCGCGCGCCAGGTGCTGCTGGACATGGCCGAGCGCTCAGCCGAGGATGCCGGACGCATCATGACCGAGCGCTCGCGCCGCATCATCGACCCGGCAGTGGCCACGCTGCGCCAGCTGGCCTTCGATCCGATCACGCAAGCCACGCAACTTGATGAGCGTCTCACGCGCATCGCCGCCTTCTCCATCGACCTGGTCGCCAATCCGCTGGTGTCGGCAGTCTACGTGGGCTACCCCAATGGCGACTTCCTGCTGGTGCGCTCGCTGCGCGGTGCCGACCAGCGCGCCTTCTTCTCGGCACCGGCGGCATCGGCCTTCCTGGTACAAAGCATCGTGCGCGATGCAGATGGCACGCAGCACGGGCAATACCGTTTCTATGATGCCGAACTGAAACTGCTGGCCCTGCGCGATGAGGCGGACTATCTCTTCGATCCGCGCACGCGCCCCTGGTATGCCACGGCGGACCGCTCGCTCATCCCCTCCATCTCGGCCCCTTACGTCTTCTTCACCACGCGCCAGATCGGCATCAGCCTCTCGCAGCGTGCGCGCGACGGCGAGGCCGTGGTCGCCATCGACATGACGCTGGACGACCTCGCCGCCAGCCTCGGCAACCTGCGCCTGACGCCCAACAGCGAACTGGCACTGGTGGACGAACACCAGCGCGTGATCGCCTACAGCGACATGGCGCGCGTGCTGGAACAGGAGGGCGAGAGTTTCCGTTTCCGCAGTCTCAAGGATCTGGAAGTCCCGAGCCTGTCACAGCTCTCCGCACGTGCGCTGGCCGGCGACACCAGCGCGCTGTACAGCGTGAACGGGCGTGAGTGGCTGGGCTTGTCGCTGCCCTTCGACGTCATCGATGGCCATGCACTGAGGCTGCTCATTGCCGCGCCCGGTGACGAACTGCTGGGCCAGCTCGACCGCAATCGCAAGACCCTGGTACTGGTGGCCTTCCTGGTGGTGCTGGCGTTCCTGCCGCTGGGCTGGTGGGCCGGGCGCGCCATCGGCCGCAGCATGGAGCGGCTGGCGGTGCGGGCCGGACGCATGTCGCGTTTCGACTTCCGCACCCAGGACCGGCGGCGCAGTACCCTGCGCGAAATCAACATGCTCACCGACATGGTGGACCACGTGAGCCTGACGGTGGAAGCCTTCCTCGACATCAGCGCCATCCTCAGTACCGAGACGCATGTCGAAGAGATGTTGCAGCAGGTGCTGGAGAAATTCGTGCAGGCCACGCGCTGCGACGGCGGTGCCGTCTATCTGTGGCAGCGCGAAGACGGCCAGATGCAGCGCGCGGCGGCCTATGGCCAGCAATGCGGATTGACCGACAGCATGGCGTATGACGCACAAGGCACGGGTGCAGGCGCTGCCGACACCATCGCCGCACGTGAGACCGACGATGGCCGCATGCGCGTGGAACTGGATCTGCGCGGCCGCAACGGCTCACTCGAAGGTTTGCTGGTACTGATGCATGCCCATGACAGCGTGCACGAGGATCCGCGCTTCCTGGCCTTTGCGCGGCGTCTGTCGGGCATGCTGGCGGTGGCCATCGAAACGCGCCAGTTGATCGCTGCGCAGAAGGCCCTGCTGGAATCCCTGATCCGCCTGATGGCCGACGCCATCGATGCCAAGAGTCCCTATACCGGCGGCCACTGCGAACGCGTACCGCACCTGGCCATCCAGCTGGTCGACCGCCTGGCGCAGGAAAGTGAAGGCCGCTACGCCGGCTTCACCCTCAGCGAGGACCAGCGCTATGCCTTCCAGCTGGCGGCGCTGCTGCACGATTGCGGCAAGGTCACCAGTCCCGAACACATCGTGGACAAGGCGACCAAGCTGGAGGTGATCCACAACCGCATCCACGAAGTGCGCATGCGTTTTGAAGTGCTGTGGCGCGATGCCGAACTGGATCTGCTGCGCGAGCTCTACGCTACCTTGCCTGCAGCCCGGGCCGAATCCTGGCGCGCAGAGCTGGAGCGCCGCCGGCATCAGCTGCGCGAGGACTTTGCCTTTGTCGCGCAATGCAATGTCGGGGGCGAAGCCATGTCGGACGAAGCCATCGCACGGCTGCGCCAGATCGCCATGCAGACCTGGCAGCGTCATTTCGATGACAGCCTGGGCCTGGCCGATGAAGAAAGCCGGCGGCTCGCCGCGGCGCGTGGTGGACAGATGCAGCAGGAACTGCCCTGCACCGAGACCTTGCTGGCCGACAAGCCGGAACACAAGGTAGCCTGGGAAGACGGACACCGGCCGCCGGTTGAACGCGGCGACCCGCGCAATGTGCTGGGCTTCGACATGCAGCTGCCGCAGGTCCGGCAGAACATGGGCGAGCTGCACAACCTGACCGTGCGGCGCGGCACGCTGACCGAAGAAGACCGCTTCGCCATCAACAATCACATCGTGCAGACGCTGGTGATGTTGAAGAGCCTGCCGTGGCCGGATTCGCTCAAGAGCGTGCCCGATACCGCCGCCAATCACCACGAGAAAATGGATGGCACCGGCTATCCGCGCCGCCTGCGCGCATCCGGGCTGCCCTTGCAGGACAGGGTGATGGCGCTGGCCGATGTGTTCGAAGCACTCACGGCGGCGGACCGTCCTTACAAGCCGGCCAAGACCTTGTCGGAATCACTGCGCATCATGGCCAGGATGTGCCGGGAACAGCATCTGGATACGGAGTTGTTCCGCTACTTCCTGCACAGTGGCTTGTGGCGGACTTATGCGGATGAATTGCTGCGGCCGGGGCAGCGCGATGCGGTGGATATTGCGGCGATTGAAGACTTGCTGGAAGCGCATCCCGCGTAAGGCAGGAGATAAGAAGCTGAAGTCCGCCGTTATCGTAGAATCTCTTCTCACATTTTTGAACGCATCGGCAGGCTGATGACCTGCCGATGCTACCGCTGATCATCTATAGCTATCCCTGCCCACTGATAACATGACGCACAAGTTATTCTGGTCCGCCCCCTATCAGACCGAACTCGACACGACCGTCACGGCAGTCGATGGTGATCAGGTACAAATCGCGCAGACCATCTTCTTCGCCTTCTCCGGTGGCCAGGAGAGCGATGCCGGCACGCTGGGCGGCCATCCTGTGCTGCAGGCCGAGAAGCGTGACCAGACCATCGTCTATACGCTGCCGCCCGGCCATGGCCTGCGGGTCGGTGATGCGGTTCACCTGCAGATTGACTGGGCACGCCGCTATCGCCTGATGCGCCTGCACTTTGCGGCCGAGATGGTGTTGCAGCTGGTCTATCAGATGCGGCCGGGAATCGAACGCATCGGCGCACACATCGCCATGGACAAGGCGCGCGTGGACTTCGCCAGCGACACCAGCCTGGCACCGCTGTTCCCCGCCATCGAGGCGGCCGCGCAGGAACTGGTGGCGGCGGGATTACCCATCGTCACCGCATTCAGCGATGAAGCCGCCGGCCGGCGTTATTGGGAAGTGGAAGGATTTGCGCGCATGGCCTGCGGCGGTACGCATCCGCGCACCACCGCCGAAGTGGGAACACTGCGACTCAAACGCAAGAACACCGGACGCGGCAAGGAACGCATCGAGATCCTGCTCGATGCGCCCGCGTGATGCCGCTGAGCCTGGTGAATTTTTCGCGTCGCTTGAGGACGACGACTGAGCGGAAGGCTCAGGTCTTGTAGTCGTACTTCATCTGCTGCGCGATGAGGATATCCTTGCTGGTGCGTTCGCACAGGGTCACGTAATCGGTGAGCGGCTGTGGAGGCCGCATGCCCTCCTCGATCAGGCGCTGGTTGTCGAACAGCACTTCCTCCGCCGCAAAATAGCCATACGAACGAATCGCCTTCAACACGATGCGCTTGTTGCAGGGACCGATCAGGTCCTTGAAGCGGTCCTGCATCTGCAGGAAGCTGTCGTAGTGGGTCTGGCGGTAGCGCGACATCTTTTTCTCACCGGTGCCGACGCTGATGGCTTCATCGATTTCGCCGAAGGTGCAGGCGTGACTGGGGCCGGACGAGATGTTGTAGGCCGCGTATTTCAGCGTCGGTTTTTCCAGCAGCAGGTGCAGGGCTTCGGCGCAATAGTCCACCGGGATCACGTCGATCTTCTGGTCCAGCTCGCAGGGGAAGGCCTGCAAGGCGCGCGCCAGGCGGAAGACCCAGTAGATGCTGCCCGAGGCGGCGCATCCGAGTTCGGTATGGCCGACCACGATGGACGGCCGCGCGATGACCAGCGGCAACTCGGGCAGTTCAGTGCGCAGGCGTTGTTCGGCCTGGTACTTGCTGGCGGTGTAATCGAGGTAGTGCTCGACGCCATCGGCGGGAGAATAGTCTTCCGACACCGGGCGCGGCGCGTTGCGGCCACAGGACATGCCGGTACCGATCTGGATGAAGCGCCGCAGCGGGCGTCCGCGCGAGAGGCCGTGCGCCATGGCGAGCACGCCGTCGACGTTGGTGGGGAAGATGGAACGATGGCTGCCGAACGAGGCCAGGGCCGCCTAGTTCACCACATCGCTGACCTGCAGCAGGCGCGGATCATCGATCCAGCGCTCCACCCCGG
>NZ_DBIC01000314.1:0-2720 GCF_002296545.1 Herbaspirillum sp. UBA812
TGTTCAGCTTCGATGCGGCCAGCGTCAATGTCTACGGATCGTCCGGCACCTTGCGTGCCATCGCCGATACCATCCGCCGCAACAACATGGGTGATGGTCGCATCACGCTGCCCAGCCTGGCCGACCTGATGCAGCGCCTGATCGATTTCGGCCACGTCAGCCAGATTTCGCTGGACGGCATGAAGCCGGACCGCGCCGGCGTCATCATGGGCGGGCTCGCGGTGCTGATCGGTTTCATGCAGGAGTTCGGCATCGAGGTCATCACGCCGGTGGAAGCCGGTCTGCGCATGGGCGTGATGTGGGACCTGCAGTTGCGCGCCACTAAGGCTGACCGCCGTGACCGTTCGGTGGAAGAATTTGCCCGCCGCTTCCATGTCGATGCAGCACGCGCCCATGGCGTGGCCGATACGGCGCTGGGCTTTTTCGAGAGTTTGAAACCGGCCACCGATTCGTATGTGCGCTATCTCTACTGGAGCGCATTGCTGCACGAGACCGGCCTGGTGGTCTCGCCGACCGGATATCACAAGCATTCGGCCTACATGATCGCCAATGCCGACTTGCCCGGTTTCACCACGCGCGAGCAGCGCCTGATGAGCACGCTCATCCTCGGGCAGAAGGGCAACCTCAAGAAGATCAGCGAGATGCTGGCCGACGTCGATTTCGCCAAGGCGGTGCTGGCCTTGCGGCTGGCGGTGATGTTCCGCCATGCGCACATCACGCTGGACCTGGAGAAGGTCCGGGTCAAGCTCAAGAGCCGCATCGACCTGGAGATCCGCCGCGATTACATCAAGGAACATCCGAGCATTTCCTTCTGGTTCCAGAAGGAACAGGAATGGTGGGCCGGCATCGGTGTAGACTTTGCGGTCAAGCTCATCTGATTTCTTCATTTCGTCCCTGAGACGCCCTTGCCGAGCGGCTGCCGGCAAGGGCGTTTTTCATTGCGGCCTGCGCGATGTGCATGCGCGCAGATGATAATGCTTCTTGTTTGTGATATAGTCGCCAGCGGTCTATGAACCGCACTGCCATGGCATTAGCGCCATGCGCCCACAACGAGGTGATCCCGAGATCGCCCACTGCGACAGCCAAGTCCCATATTCCAGGACCGCCTTCCGCGCCAAAAGAAAACGCCGTTCTCTCGACGGCGGTCGTTTACTCTTTTTGAAAAGGATGGTCCATGTTCCACCGTCAACTCGCCGTCGGCGCCGTGCTGGCTGCCATTGCCGCTTCCAGCTTCGCGCAGGAGAAGGTCATCAATCTCTATTCGGCGCGCCACTACCAGACTGACGAAGCGCTCTACGCCGATTTCACCAAGGCCACCGGCATCAAGATCAACCGTGTCGACGGTGACGATGCAGGCATTCTCGCGCGCTTGAAGAGTGAAGGCGCTTCCAGCCCGGCCGACGTGATCCTGCTGGTGGATGCGGCCCGCCTGTGGAAGGCGCAGAGCGAAGGGCTGTTCCAGCCGGTCAAGTCCAAGCTGCTCGATGAGCGCATCCCCGCCAACCTGCACAGCAAGGAAGGCAGCGAGGGGACGCAGTGGTTCGGCTTCTCCACCCGTGCCCGCGTGATCGTCTACAACAAGGCCAGCGTCAAGCCGGAAGACGTGGATACCTATGAAGCCCTGGGCGACCCGAAGAACAAGGGCAAGCTGTGTACCCGCAGCGGTTCGCACCCTTACAACGTGTCGCTGTTCGGCGCATTGCTGGAACATGACGGCGCGGCCAAGACTGAAGCCATTCTGAAGGGCATGGTCGCCAACCAGGCGCGCCAGCCGGTCGGTGGCGATACCGACCAGATCAAGGCGGTCGGTTCGGGTGAGTGCGGCGTGGCCATTTCCAATTCTTATTACGTGGCGCGCCTGCTGCGTTCCACCAAGCCGGAAGACGTGGCGCTGATGGAAAAGGTCGGCATCGTCTGGCCCAACCAGAAGAGCTACGGTGCACACGTCAACATCGCCGGTGGCGGTATGGCCAAGAACGCGCCCCACAAGGCCGAAGCCGTGCAGTTCCTGGAATACCTGGCCAGCGATTCGGCGCAGCGTTACTTCGCTGAAGGCAATAACGAGTGGCCCGCCGTCAAGAACGTGAAGACCGAGAATCCGGCACTGGTGAAGATGGGCCCGTTCAAGGCCGAAGTCATCAACGTGGGTGCGGTCGGTGCCAACCAGCAGAAGGTGTTGCAGATGCTGGATCGCGTTGGCTATAAATAATTAAAAGGATTTAAACGATTTAAATCGTTTATATTTTTTGATGAGGCCGGTCCGTGTGATGCGCGGACCGGTTTTTTTATGTCTGCGAGAGGACGGTTGAATCAGCGCGGCGCATCCCGGAAGGGATTGTGTTCGTTCAACTCCGAGATATAGCCATCGATGCCATTGCTCTCGCGCGACAGGAAATGTTCCACCGCATCATAGAACCCCGGATGCGCCAGCCAGTGCGCCGACCAGGTCTTCTGCGGCAGGAAGCCGCGCGCCATCTTGTGCTCGCCCTGGGCGCCGCCTTCGAACCAAGTGATCTTCTCGGCGATGCAAAATTCCAGCGGCTGGTAATACGCCGTCTCGAAATGCAGGCAGGGGACGTGTTCCAGCGCGCCCCAGTAGCGGCCGTAGAGCGTGTCGGCGTCATACACCGTCAGGGATGATGCGATCGGCTCATCCCCCCGCAGCGCCACCGTCAGCAGCAGGTGCTGCGGCATGGTTTCACCGATGCGGCGGAAGAAAT
>NZ_DBIC01000102.1:0-4638 GCF_002296545.1 Herbaspirillum sp. UBA812
GGTGGGACGCTGCGGATAGAAGTACAGGTTGGTAACAGGAAATTCGTTCGGACAGTGGATGTGTTGGCCAAACAGCCAGGTAAGGAGCGCGTCCTGAAATTGATTCGTGAGCATCAGGAGCCGCTGATGGAAAAGATCGTCGCCCAGGAATCGAATTTCAAACATGTGCTTGATATGGATCAGCAGCCGATTGTCTCCGGCGATAAGGGCTTTGGGCTAAGCCAACTCACAGTAGACCCCCCGACTTATGAACAGGTCTGGAGCTGGAGAAAGCACATGGAGGAATCGATCTCGCGGTTGAGAAAAAAACGTGCGGAGGCAAAATCATATCTCTCCAAGAATGGTCGTCAATACACGCAGGAGATGTTGGACCTTGAGACGATCACACGCTGGAACGGGATGAAGTACCACGAATGGGATGAGCCATCCTCGAAATGGATACGGATAAAGAGCATTCAATGTGATACGAAGACCGGCAATATCGGGTGGGACATGAGTAAGGAAGACAATGCCGGGAAAACCGAAGGTGCGCTGCGAGAACGAGACAAAGAGACCTACGCGAAAGGTAGAAGTAAGGACCATCCTTGGATTTATCACGGAGCCTGCTATGCGGATCACATTGCCAACAAATAGTTTTTTGCTCCTCTTGTTGACTGCGCCATTGTTTGGCTTATCTGCTGAACTTCCCACAGTCAGCGAGGAGCGGCTGTCCGACTATCGTGCGGAATATGAGAATAGAAATCCGCCAATGAAATATTTGCTGATTCATGCAGATGGCTCCGAGGCCGATACGGTCAGTTCTACTCGATCACTGTACTTGCTTGACCTCAGCGCAGACCCCACCAATAACCTGATCGCTTCCCCTGAGATTGATGAACTCATCGAATCGGAATTCTTCGTGGAAATTCAGTCGGACTCTCTGCTGAGCCAAGGAAAAACCGACTACCTGGTTCTATCCATGTCGCGACCAGCAGAATACAACCCACGTTATTTCCGATGTGCCGCAGGACATGGCGAGGACCGCGCTTATCTGTTTTCCATTTCTGACGGCAAGGCAAAAGTGGTCAGCAAATTCTTCGGTGGCTGTGCCACCAGTTACGAGCTCATGCGCGATGGCAATGACCGTGGATACCGCGTGATCGAGCGAGGAGAAAGAGTCCGATCCGTGCGCTACATGCTGCGCGGTGACACGCTTGTCAGAGAGCCGGACTATCAGGAGAAGGGAAGTCCCCGATGAATACCCTCACCCATTCCTGCGCCGGACATGGCGAAGAACAGCTGCACGAAACTTCTCAGCATCACGTCATGCTTGGTCGCATGAAAAAGAATGGCAGCAAGAAAACATGCGCAATTCTCGGGGCCTGCAGGAAGCAGCCTCTGCTCGTACGTACTACCGCGATAGTGGTCGGCCTGATGCTCCCCTTGTTGTCTACGTCAGCCGAGCTTCCCAAGGTCCGCGGCGACTACCTGGAGCGCTATCGCGATATCGCAAAGTACACGAAGCCGATGATGAAATACGTACTCATCCGGGGTGACAGCCGGGAAGCCTACGCCAACGAGACGATTCCCACCATTTACCTGCTCGACATCAGGACGAAGTCGCCGGACAAGGTCTTCTATTCGCCGGAAATCGATCAGCTCATCAAGGAGGATTTTGTCCTCATCATTGATCATGATTCGCTGCTGGTCCACGGCAAGACCGACTATATCGTCATCAGCATGTACCGCCCGCCCTCGATCGATCCTGACTACACCCGATGCTGGGATCGCAGCGAGGTGGAAATCGCCTACCTGTTTGCCATCACGGAAGGAAAAGCAAAGATCATCGACAAGACCTTCGGTGGCTGTGGAACGTATTACGAAGTGATCAAGGCGGGCAAGACCGTTGGCTATCGCGTGACCCGCGAGGACTTTGACGGGACCAGTACGGCGGATCACTACCTGCTGCACCGGAGTGGCCTCGTCAAGCAGCCGGGGCCTCCGAATAAGGAGGCGCAACGATGAGAAACAGCACATCCGGAGTCCGCAGCTTGCGTCCATCATTAGGGGAAATGAAACAAGGGTTCGTGATGCGCATTGCTTTGAAGTTGTTGGCTCTGACGGGGATTCTTTTCGCGCTGAATGCTTATTCCCGCGCGCCTGTCGTATTGCAGGAAAAAAAGCTGGAAAAGATCAGGGAAACCTATACCTTGCGCACCGACGACCACCCGCAATACGTGTTCGTCCATGCAGACGGCAGCGCGTGCTGCACAGCGCCGCCGCAAAAGCCGGTGTATCTGGAGAACCTCCTGGCCAGGGGACCGCAGACGCTGATTTATTCGGAAGAGATCAATGCCTTGTTCAGGAAGAAGTTCGTGCTTGAGATCGACGATGTCAGTGTCATCGAGTCCGGCGACAAACATTTTTTCGTGGTGAAGATCGCGCCGCCGGTGGACGAGCGGGACAGCTTTCCTCACTGCATCGACGGCAAGCCGGAAGAGAAGGCCTATCTGCTGGCCGTAAGCGGGACCAGGGTGGACATCGTCCATACCAACATGCAGGGCTGTGACACCGCCTATGGATCGCTGATCTTGGGAAGAGCCCTCGGCTACGAGGTCGCTCACGTCGGCGAGCCCGTGGAGTTTCTGCGCTTGCGTAACGGCGAGGTGCTGCACCTGATCAAGCCGTTCGAGTAGCGCAGGCGCTCCTCGCCAAGCGCACCCGCTCTTTCCATGATCGATCAATTCCAGCAGACCGCCCTAATGACCAGTCTACCGAACCCCGACATCGAATCCATCCCCGACGATTTCATCCGCGCCGTCCTCTATCCCTTCGCCATGGCCGACTACGATGGCGCGCAAGCCATCCGCCTGAGTGCGGTGCCGGATTCCGATGTGCTGCAGGGGCTCCCCATCGACCTGGTCAACGAAGCCCTGTCGGCAGCCCAGGAAGCGGGCTTGATCGAGATGGTGGAAGAACGCCCCGGTGCCATCGCGTTGACCCCGTTGGGCAGGAAGAAATTCCTGCTGGTGCGCGACGGCTTCTACGATGACGATGCCATCGACGATTTGCGCCGCATCCTGGCAACGCTGGACCTGCGTGCCTTGCGCCTCTCCGGAGACTATCGCCAGCACCGGCAGAGCTGCACGGCGCTGGCCGCTTGTCCGGATCAGCCTTGCCCGCGCACGGGCCGCTGGCTCGCAAGGCGGCTGGAACAGCGGCAATGCGAATTGCGCGAAGGGGATGCCATGCCCTTGCCCGAAGTGGACGCGCAGGACCGGCCCGTTTTCTGGTATCTGATGAAGACCTGATCAATCCCCACGCCCAGCCCAGTTGGGCGGCCGCTTCTCCAGAAACGCCTGTATCCCCTCCATCGCCTCCGCATCCATGATGTTGCAGGCCATCACCTCGGCTGCATGCGCATAGGCATCGGGCAGCGCCATCATCTGCTGGCGGTACACCATGGCCTTGCCGCGCGCAATCGAGATGGCAGGCTTGCTGCAGATCTCGCGCGCCAGCGCTTCGGTGGTGGCATCGAGTTCGTCGGCACGCACCGCCTGGTTGATGAGTCCCCATTGCGCGGCCGTGTCGGCATCGATGAATTTGCCGGTCACCAGCATTTCGAAGGCGCGCTTGATCGGCAGGTTGCGCGTCAAGGCCACCGCTGGCGTGGAACAGAACAAACCGACGTTGATGCCCGAGACCGCAAAGCGCGCGCCCTCGCTGGCCACCGCCAGGTCGCAGGCGGCCACCAGCTGGCAGCCGGCCGCCGTGGCCAGTCCCTGCACCTTGGCGATGACCGGCACCGGCAGCGCGCGCAAGGATTGCATCAGGCGGCTGCAACGATCAAACAATTGCTGGTAATACGCCTGCTCGGGCGTGGCGCGCATCTCGCGCAGGTCATGGCCGGCGCAGAAGGCGCGGCCGTTGGCGGCCAGGATCACGCAGCGTACCTGCGGGTCCTGCGCCAGCGCATCGAGCTGCGCCTGCAAGGCCTCCAGCATCGCTTCGGAGAGCGCATTGAATTGCGCCGGCCGGTTCAGGGTGAGCGTGGTGATGCCCTGCGCGTCATGGCGCAGCAACAGGTCCTGGCTTGCGTCTTGCATGGTGTCTCCTCCATTGGTGATGGGCGCCGTGTGTTGCCTTACACCATGCCCAGCAATGCTTCCAGATCTTCGTCCTCGCCCTGCGGCGCGGACATGTCGAGCACGCTTTCAATGTGATGCAGGTGCGCCAGCATGGTCGCCACGGCGTCTTCGGTGCGGCCGGCGGAGATGGCGTCGATGATGTCGCCATGGTCGTCGTGGGTGCAGGCCGGCACCGTCGGCGAATCGTACAGCACGATGATGAGACAGGTCAGCGATGCCAGCTCGCGCATCATCTTGCTCATCACCGGGTTGTCCACCATGTCGGCGATGCGGATGTGGAATTCGCCCGAGAGCCGGATGATGGCGCGCCGGTCATTGCTGGCGCGGGCCTGCGCTTCTTCGGCCACGTGGGCGCGCAGCAGCGCGATGTGCTCGGGCCGCGTGTGCTCGCACAGGTGGCGCAGCAGCGCCGGTTCCAGCAGGCGGCGCGCGGCAAAGATGTTGCGCGCTTCTTCCGGTGTCGGGCTGGCCACGAAGGCGCCGCGATTGGGGATGGTCGTGATCAGGCCCT
>NZ_DBIC01000078.1:0-7717 GCF_002296545.1 Herbaspirillum sp. UBA812
GGGCGGTGGTATGCATGAGTTGGGTGTCGGTTGGCTGTCTTGACCTGGTTGGCAGCGCGGCCGGCCGTGGTCATGTTCTCGGGGCAACGCGGTCGACTATACATCAAATGTCGCCAAAGTGGTAGTTTCACTACAGTTTATGACCGGCCCGTTACATTGCCGTGCGGCATCGGCGCGCTGCGCCCCAAAGCCGGAAGTGATAAGGGTTTTGAAGCGGAATGATGTTGACCAATGAAAAGACATGCAGGACTGGCCTGCTGCAGTGCTCTAAGTGTATGATTTCATTCGGTCAAAATTGTGTAGTAAAATTACAGTGTTAACGCTAACAGGAAACCGACAATGTCTCTCAACGCTACCTTAGCCAGCGTCACCCAACGCATCGCCGAACGTAGCCGTCCTTACCGGACCGCTTATCTCGAACGCCTGGAAGCTGCCCGCCGCAAGGGCGCGCAGCGTGGCGCGCTGGCCTGCACGAACCTGGCGCACGGCTTCGCCGCCTTCCCTGCCAATGACAAGCTGAAGTTGAAGGAAGACAAGGCACCGTCGCTGGCCATCGTTTCGGCCTACAACGACATGCTGTCGGCGCACCAGCCCTTCGAGCGTTTCCCCCAGATTTTGAAAGAAGCCGCGCGTGAAGCCGGTGCCGTGGCGCAATTCGCCGGCGGCACCCCGGCCATGTGCGATGGCGTGACCCAAGGCCAGAGCGGCATGGAGATGTCGCTGTTTTCGCGCGACGCCATCGCCATGGCCACTGCCATCGCGTTGTCGCACAACATGTTCGATGCGGCGCTGTACCTGGGCGTGTGCGACAAGATCGTCCCGGGCCTGTTGATCGGCGCGCTGCATTTCGGCCACCTGCCGGCCGTGTTCGTGCCCGCCGGTCCGATGACCAGCGGCATGAGCAACAGCGACAAGGTCAAGATCCGCCAGCTCTACACGGCTGGCAAGATCGGCCGCGCCGAGCTGCTGGAAGCGGAATCGAAGTCCTATCACGGTGCCGGTACCTGCACCTTCTACGGCACCGCCAACAGCAACCAGATGCTGATGGAAGCCATGGGCCTGCACCTGCCGGGCGCGGCCTTCATTACCCCCAATACGCCGCTGCGCGATGCGCTGACCGCTGCGGCCGCCAAGCAGGCTGCCAAGATCACCGACCTCGGTTCGCAATACACGCCAGTGGGCCGCATGATCGACGAGAAGTCCATCGTCAATGCCATCGTCGCGCTGCACGCTACCGGTGGCTCCACCAATCACACCCTGCACCTGGTGGCCATCGCCAAGGCGGCCGGTATCGTGATCGACTGGGACGATTTCGACAAGCTCTCGGCCGTGGTGCCGCTGATCACCAAGATCTACCCCAACGGTACGGCCGACGTGAACCACTTCCATGCGGCAGGCGGCACCGGCTTCGTGCTGCGCGAGCTCATCGATGCCGGCCTGATGCATGACGACGTGACCACCATCCTCGGCCAAGGCCTGCGCCAGCACTGCAAGGAGCCGATGCTGGCAGCTGAAGGCGAGAACGGCCGTCCCGGCATCGTCACCTGGCACGACGCTCCCGCCACGAGCGGCGACGAAGGCGTGCTGGGCACGGTGGCCAAGCCGTTTGCAGCCGATGGTGGCCTGAAGCTGCTGCAGGGCAACCTCGGCCGCGCGGTCATCAAGATCTCTGCCGTCAAGCCCGAGCATCGTGTGGTGGAAGCACCTGCCGTGGTATTCCATTCGCAGGAAGCCTTCATGGCCGCCTTCAAGGCCGGCGAGCTGGACCGCGACTTCGTGGCCGTCATCACTTTCCAGGGTCCGCGTGCCAATGGCATGCCGGAGCTGCACTCGCTGACCCCGGCGCTGGGCATCCTGCAGGACAAGGGCCGTCACGTGGCGCTGGTGACCGATGGCCGCATGTCGGGCGCATCGGGTAAAGTACCGGCCGCGATCCACGTTACGCCGGAAGTCCTGGGCGGTGGTCCGCTGGGACGCGTTCGCACCGGTGACATCATCCGCCTGGACGCCGATGCGGGTACGCTGCAAGCCAAGGTGGAGGCAGCCGAGTGGGAAGCACGTGGCCTGGACAGCAGCGACCTGTCGGGCAATCAGCACGGCATGGGCCGCGAATTGTTCAGCCTGTTCCGCAACGCGGTGGGAACCGCAGAAGAGGGTGGCGCCACCTTTGGCCTGCCGCCGATTTTTGAGAAAGAGAAAGTCACGGTATGAAGACCACACTGGAAATCATGCGCGCCTCGCCGGTCATCCCGGTGATCGCCATCGACAAGTTCGAACACGCCGTGCCGCTGGCACGCGCCCTGGTCGCGGGCGGCATCCGCGTGCTGGAAATCACCCTGCGCACCGAACACGGCCTGCCGGCCATTCGCGCCATTGCCGAGTCGGTGCCGGACGCCATCGTGGGCGTGGGTACGCTGACCTCGCCTGAAGAGTTCACCGCTTCGCGTGATGCCGGTGCGGTCTTTGGCGTTTCGCCGGGCCTGACCCCGGCGCTGATCGAAGCGGCCAAGCGCAGCGGCCTGCCGCTGCTGCCGGGCGTGATGACGCCTTCCGAAGTGATGGCTGCGCGCGAAGCGGGCTTCCGTCAGCTGAAGCTGTTCCCGGCTGTGCCGGCGGGTGGCGTGGGCATGCTCAACGGCATCGCCGGTCCCTTGTCCGATGTGTCGTTCTGCCCCACGGGCGGTATCACGCAAGAGACGGCACCGCAGTTCCTGGCATGCAAGAACGTCGTGTGCGTAGGCGGCTCCTGGCTGACCCCGAAGGCGGCCATCGAAGCCGGTGACTGGGACAAGATCACCGAGATCGCCAAGGCGGCGGCTGCGTTGAAGAAGGCTTGAGTTTTCCACAGCTTTGAGAGAGGACGGTGGCGGTTTTTTCCGGCCGTCTGATCGAATCAAAAAAGCCCCGGTTTGCAGCCGGGGCTTTTTGTTTTGGTCATTGTCTGCTGCCCAGCCAGTAGGCTGGTAGTGCGATCATTTCGCGTGCGAGGGAATAGAAATCACGGGCTTCAAAGTAGTTCGCATGTGCTGAATGAACGGTGTCGATACCGACACGGTGCAGCGCGTAACGGCTGCGCGGAATGTGGAAGAACTGAGTGACGACCAGGGCGCTCCGGAAACCATGGGCCTGCATGATCGCCGCGCTGTTGACCGCCGTTGCCATGGTCGTGTTGCCCTGCTCATCCAGGAGGATGGCCGAGCGGGGAACGGATTGTATTTCGCTCAGGTAGGCGGCCATGACTTGCGCCTCGCTGAAGCCTTCCTTGCCTGTGCCTCCGCTGACGATGATGTGCCGGAACATGCCTTGCCGATACAGTTCGGCGGTCTTGTCCAGTCTTGCGCGAAGGCGGTCAGAAGGCGTGCCGTCCGGCATGACCTTGGAGCCGAGTACGATGCCCGCATCGCTCTTCTGGATGTCATCGAGCAGGCCGGTCAGTACGATGCCCAGCAGGCACGTCATGACGATCAAGAGGACGCTTGTCGTGATGAGGATGAGTCGTTTCATTGATAAGTTGGGATATGTCTGCGTTGAGCGGAGTTAAGCTAATCCATTGCTTGAGACAGATCATGTCGCACGGGTATCAAGATGAGACTCTGCTTTAAGATTCAGATGGCTCGGTCAGCAAGCCGTGCGTAGCAATCGGATGGCTCAGCTTCGCCAAAGCGCTGTTCACAATATTGTTTGAACTCTGCCCGCTCTGAAATTGAAAGTTCATCAACCGGGATGATATCAAGCCCTTTTTGTGCGGGATTTGAGAAACGGAACTGCAAGGAGGGGCGGTGCTTAAAGAAGGGTTCCCAAGCGATTCCCATTTCGTGGTCGCCTACGATCCGTTCTATACCGATAAATGGCCAGACGAAAAATGCAGCCACCACTGCGAGCTTGCTCTTGAACGATAGGCTTCTCATGGCGGCATCAAATTGAAATCTCGACGCATCATTTCCACGACAATCATTCCATAGACGCCCGGACATGGTCGGTTGGTGCCATGAGTTTTTGCAAACTCACGGTGGCCGCCAATTATCTTGATCTCAAAAAACTGCAGTAGTGTTGCGATCAATGCGGTCGCAGCCTCAAGCTGGTTTTCAGTAGGGTCGTCGTGGGTGACGTCCAATTTATCCTTTTGCTCTCCTATCCATTCGGTGATACCGGCTCTGAAGCCACGTTTCTTCATCACGTTCCATACTCCTGGTCCATATTTTGCAGCTTCTCCACGGACACTTAGGTCACTCAAGAAAACGATTCCAATCACTCCGGAGTTGCCGCCCTCAATGTGCGCACCTAGAAAGCGAATATCAAGCGCTTCATAAATCACGCCATGGCAGTCGATTGCATAGTGGTAACTGAGATTCCCAAATGACTTGATGTCAGTTGCTTCGGCTCTGCGCAATTCTGTCAACCCATCTGCAGCACAGCTATAGCTGTTTCCAGCATGGTGTATTGCAATCGCCTTATAGTCCCAGTCCGCCTTGGAATTCTTTGCCAGTTCTTTTGCTTTCCAATCGGAACGCGTTCTGAAGTCGAATTTTTTGCGTCTTATATCGGCGATGATAGCCTGTCTGGTAGCCGCTTTGGAATTGACTCTCACGTGTACCGTTTTGATCTCCGCTCCTTGCCTGGCTTCCGTAGTAGCCCAGGTGTCGAAGGGGCCCTTTTTGAGGTCGTGGTGATTTGTATTGCTCATACTGCCAAATCCTCCCGTTCGATATTGCTCCCCTTGGGCGACTTGAACATGAAGTGGACACCGATATGCTCGGGTCGCTTGGTCTCAATGATTTCGGTGTAGCCTTTCCGGTCCGTGATACCGCCGTGCTGTGTGCTATTTTCCCGCGTCAGTATGTAGATACATTTTGGGGCTGGTTCTCCAGTTTCCGGATCAAGTGCCTGAAATCTGATTGCACAAGGCTGGTCGTCATCAGTGAATGCGGAGGCTTGTGGCGGGAGAAGCGCCGAGACTTCTGCAAATGACGCGCAAACCGCAGAATCGTCGTCAATGGTAGCGGTGCTTTGGCTAGCAATCAGTTTTGCGCCGCATGAGGTGATGTCATCCTGTCTGGCGACGTTCTGGCTGCTCCACATATATGGAGCTCCTGTGACGATGGGAAATGTTCCTTTGCAGCTTGGGCATGACACCAAGTCACCAACCCGTGCTACGGACTTCCCATAAGCAGCGAATGTGTGATCAGCGGTGATGACTGTTCCGCCATGTGTAGTTCGGTCGCCGTAACGAATGATGGGCCGCTTAGCCATCTTGCAGCCCTCCTGCAAATGCCTCGTATTTCATGTTGTTCCTTCTGGTTATCTGCGAATACAGCTCTTAAGGACCACATGCGGTTTCAGCACGTGAACAGAGAGGTGCGAGTGTAAGGTTCGCTAACCAGAAGAGACCTTCAACCCAAGGAATGAAGACGACTTTCTCGAAGAATATCGGTTTGCTCCTCGAATGCCACTGTAAGAAAAAAGGGCGGGAGCGATAGATATCGCTGCCCGCCCTTTTTGTTTTTTTTCTTTTGCCTGTTTTTGATTGTCTAGTTCTTGGCCACGACTGCCGGCTCCACCGGCGCCTGCGCCTGCTGCCTGAGCCGGTAAGCCAGCACCAGCAAGATGATCCCCAGCACGATCATCGGCACCGACAGCATCTGCCCGGCCGAGATGGTGATGCCACCGAAATGCACCTCATAATCCGGCACGCGGAAGTACTCGGTGAAGAAGCGCGCGCAGCCATACAGCAGCGAGAACATGCCCGCCACCGCCATGCGCGGACGCGAGTGGCGCGCGAAGATCCACAGGATGATGAACAGCAGGATGCCATCGACCAGCATCTGGTAGATCGGCGAAGGATGGCGCGGGATGTTGTCGACGTTGGGCCAGATCATGGCCCAGGGCAGCGAAGGATCGGCCGGACGGCCCGGCAGTTCTGCATTGATGAAGTTGCCCAGGCGGCCGGCCGCGTAGCCCAGCGGCACCATCGGTGCGATGAAGTCCATGATGTCCATCAGGTTGCGGCCGCGCTTGCGGCCCCACAGGTACATCGCCAGCATCACGCCCAGGAAGCCACCGTGGAAGGACATGCCGCCCTTCCAGACCGCGATCATGTCGGCCGGATGCGCAAAGTAATACGCCGGGTTGTAGAACAGGATCTCGCCCAGCCGCCCGCCCAGCACCACCCCGAGCACGCCATAGAAGAGCATGTCGTCGAGGTCCTCCTTCTTCCAGCCGACGGCGGCAATGTGCGGCTGCTTGATGCGCAGGCGGCCCAGCGCGATGAATTGAGCAAAGGCCAGCAGGTACATCAGGCCATACCAGTGGACGGCCAGCGGCCCGATGTGGATGGCGATCGGGTCGGGCATGGGGTGGACGAGCATGAGTTTGATCTTTCTGTTGTTGGGCGGAACGGCGGTTGGAGCGCGCCGGCTTGCGCAAGTTCGCAGCAGCGATTCCCGTGCGATGGGATCAGGCGGGCATCTCCAGGAGATCCAGCAGGGCACGCAGCACGCCGGACGGGTTGTCGCGCCGCCAGGCCAGGCCGGTCTGGATTTCCGGTGCCGCATCCGATAGCCGGCGGTAATCCACGCCCGGGCGTTTCAAATTCGAGACGGATTGTGGCACAAGCGCCATTCCCATGCCAGCCGAGACCAGGCCGACGATGGTCTGCATCTGGATCGCCTCCTGGCCGATGTGGGGCGTCACGCCCGCATCGCGAAAGCAGGACAGGATGGTGTCATGGAAGGCCGGTGCAATGCGGCGCGGGAAAATGATCAGCGGCAGCTCGCGCAGGCTCTTGAGCGACACCGGTCCGCGTCTCTTGACCGCGCCTTCGGGCAGCGCCGCAATCAGCGGTTCCGACAGCACCGGGCGCACATCCAGCACGGCCGCAGCTTTTTCCGGCAGCGGCGGCAGCAGCAGGCCAGCGTCGATCTTGCCCTGCATCAGGTCTTCCAGCTGGATATCGGTGGTGGCTTCGCGCAATTCGATCTGGACTTGCGGATAACGCGCCCGGAAGCGCTGCAGGAGCGGGGGCAGGATGCTGTAGTCCGCACTCGATATGAAGGAAAGCGATAAAAGTCCGGATGCCCCGCTGGCCGCGCGCCGGGCCAGGTCGGGCAGGGCGGCGGCCTGTTGCAGGATGCGCTGCACCTCCGGCAGCAATGCCTCGCCGGCCGGCGTGAGCGCCACGCTGCGCTTGGTGCGCTGGAACAGGGGCGTACCCAGTTGCTCTTCCAGCGCGGCGATGGTCTGCGACAGCGGCGGCTGGGTCATGTGCAGGCGCGCGGCGGCGCGGCCGAAATGCTTTTCCTCGGCGACGGCGGCAAAGTAGCGCAGCTGGCGCAATTCCAGGCGGGGATGGTCGGACATGGACTGATATCGGATCCGAATGAGTCGGGCGTCCATGATATCCCCGGCCTTGCAACGCGACAAGGCGAGGATGGCGTGATATTTCCGTCATGGAATTTGATCTATGACAGATATACGCGAGGGCAGATAGAGGGTGCGTGGCGAAGCCGGTTAGAATAGCCCCGCCTGCGAAGCGCCTGGAGAATGCCGCTGCAGGCGTGACCGTCGTCCACCGCTTGCTGAGGAGCCCCCATGAAATACCTGTTGTTGATCGCCACCCTGGTGGCCGGTTCGGCCATTTCCGCCGAAGCCATGGCCAATGCGCAACTGGCCAAGTCCAAGAATTGCATGGCCTGCCACTCGGTGGACGCCAAGATCGTCG
>NZ_DBIC01000143.1:0-22517 GCF_002296545.1 Herbaspirillum sp. UBA812
CTCGGAGAGGATGATCTTTCCCTGGCCGTCGCTGTGGCCATGCAACTGCTTGTCGGTCGCCGCCAGCGCCTGCTGCCCGCTCTCGGCCGCCACGATGCGCCAGGGGGTATTCGGCAGTGCCAGGCCATGCGGGCCCGGGACGTCCTGGGTCCGCGGGTCGAGGTCGAGCTTCTTGATGTCCACTGCCGTACGTGGGAGGACCGGTAGCTGCACAAGATGCTGGACGGGCCCATCCAGCAAGGTCTGCCCCGCATGCACGGTCAACTCCCCTGGACACAACACCGTAATATTCCCGCCATCAATCACGATACTGGCTCCACCCGCCGTGGCCAGCGTGATCTTGCGCGCCGCCGCCCAGCTCACACCGGCGTTGGCACTGACCACCTGCAAGCGATCGCGCGCCTGCACGGTCAAGCTGCCCGCCTGCGCCTGCACATCGATGTCACGCTGCGCGGCAATCATCTGCAAGCCCAACTCTTTGTCGCCAGCAGCAGTGGCTCCGGCCAGCACGCCAATGGCCTGCTGCGTACGCAAGCGGAATTGCTGCCCGCTGACGTGCTGCGCATCCTGGCCGGCGATAAGACTGACGCTTGCACCATTGGCCATCTGCAGATGCTGTCCCGCTACCACGCCCAGCCCTTCCTTCGCGGCGATCTGGATCAGCGGTTTGCTGGTGGCAGGCAGATCCTGCTGCGCGATCCCGGCTTGCGCGGAAATCGCCTGCTTCAGCGCATCGAGCCCTTTTGTCATGCCCACGGTGCGATGCGTGCGCGCCGCTTCACCGAAGGTCTTGTTGATCTGCGCCGCCTGCCGCACCATGGCCCGCTGCCCCGTGTTGTCCCCGGCCGGATCACGATGGTCGGCGCGATGCGTCACCTGATAGCTGGAAAACAGAAGGCCGCGCCCCGCACGAATCACGCCGTAGGCATCGGTGCGCAATTCCACCCCGGTGCCACGGAAGCTGCCGCGATAATTGTCAGCGCTGTGAACCAGATGGCCGAGCGTGAGTTCGCTGCCCGCCTGCGTGGTCTTGAGCTGGACGCGGCCACGCTGATCGCTGTCGTCGAAGAGCAGCTGGTTGTATCCCCAGCCACCGAACTCCTTGGAGCGGATGCCCCATTGCGCGGCAGGATTGCGGTGCCCATCCAGATCCGCACTGGCGCCATGCCAGGTCGGCGCATGGCCGCCCGCCAGATTGCCCTGGCCGCTGGCAGCCGTATCGCTGGCCGATTGGAATACTTGGGTTTTTGCAGAAAACTTCACTTCGCCACCGGGCGTCGGCGGCTCACCCCCCTCCCCACGGCCGTTGTAGAGGGCCGCAAGCACAATCGGCCGCTCCAGGTCGTTATCGAGGAACTGCACCAGAACCTCCTGCCCGATGCGCGGCAGGAATTGCATCCCCATGCCCGGCCCGGCGCAGCGTTGGCCTACGCGCACCCAGCAGGTGGCCGCCGCATCCTCATGCCGTCCTTGCCAGTGGAAACGGATACGGATCCGTCCCAGGCGGTCGCAGCAGATTTCGTCGGGGCCATTGGCTTCGGTCTCGCCCTGATAGCCGACCACGATGGCACTCTGGCTGCCCTGCGCCATGGCATGAGGACGACGCGTCAGCCCCGTGCCATCGCCCAGGACAGGCCGCCAGACAATATCGGCGCGAATCGCTTCGAAGAGCTTGGCATGGCCCATGCGGCGTGCCAGATCGATCAGGCTGCGGTCCGGTGCCTGTATCTCGCCCACCGTGGCGACCTTGAGGCAGGCATGGAGGGCGTCTTCCAGCAAGATCGGCAGAGGACCGAACAACTCGGCCAGCGCCGCTTGCGTATCGGCTGGCAGGTTGTTGAAGCCTACGCTCAGTACCGCCAGCACGGCGTATTCCTGCTCCTTGCCCGCCAGCGGCCCTTGTTTCAGGCTAAAGCGCGCTCCGGCCCGCAAGCTGCGCACCGTGCTGCGTCCAAGCCAGCGCTTGTTGCGGGCCTCGGCGGCTTCCATCATCAGGCGCGCATGGCGGTCGGCGGCGTCCTTGTCATCGGTCACCGGGCCTGCGCTGTCATAGCTTTCCAGCCTGGGCGCATCGCGCCCGCCGAAGTCGTGATGCGTGGGGATGCTGGCGGTGATGGCTTGTTTGTTCCGGTAGTCATACGACAGCAGCGTGCAGCTGGCCGCCTGCAGGCTGCGACAGGCCGCCAGGGCCTGGACGCCATCCTGCTGATCCAGCTCCCTGGCACCCTGGAAGCGGATGCCATCATGGGCCGCGCTGGTGGGATCTTCCGGAAAGGCGCTGCGCGCCGTGCTGTCGGCAAAGATCACCAGGCGATGGCCTTGCGGACTGGGTGCATGTTCTTCGATGCGCCACGACAGTCCTTCTCCGGCCAGCAGACGGCTGATGAAATCGAGATGCGTCTGCCGGTACTGCACGGTGTAGCTGCGTGGCGGCACCCGAGCCAGATACGCCAGCGCATCAGCCGACCAGTGCCAGTCCGCGTGTTGCGGGAATTCGCGGAAGACGTCTTCGACCACTTCGATCAGGGTCTTGTCCTGCCAGACCCGACTGGTGCTGGCCTGCGACAGCAGCCAAGGCCAGGGCGCCATGCGCAGCCGATAGCGGCCGAAGCCGCCGTCGCCACCCAGCTTGGCCACTTCATGGATCAGGCCGGTCGAGCGGCACACGCCACCCTCCGCAAGCCGGCTGTTCAGCGTGGCCAGGCTGCCCAGCAGGGGCCGGGCTGCCACCTCCGTATCCAGGCTCAGCACGATCAGCTCGGTGGCGCCGACCGCATGCAGGGACTCTACGGCCGCCCATGCTTCGACCAGGAAGCGGTCCTCGGGCTGGCCGGCGATCTCCAGACGATAGAGGCGCGTTGCCGCCGAGAATCGCAACAAACGAGAGAGCAACTGACTGGCGTGATCCATGACAAGCCCCAGAACAATGACGGGCCGTCATTCTTGTTCGGCAACTTTGTACTTCCTGAAAAACCACGAAAATCCCGGGTAAAGCTCGAAAGCCACCGAAGAATGCTTCGAATAAATTGGGATTTGCCACACCAGCAGGCTCACGGCCCGGGTTCAGGCCGGGTCGGACCGTTCATTGCCCCGGAAGCCGCGACAGTACTGCGAAAGGCGCCATGGCGGCTTAGTTTTGGAAAATTAAAAATCGTATAAATGAAATAGTCCGAATTAAATATTGGACGGGTGCATGAAATACAGAATTAATATTGGCATCAAGCACATAGAATCCGGTTGCCCATTTCCATCCCATTTCGACTCCAGACCATGACCACCGTCGCCTCCGCCGCCCCTGCGGCCTCCGCTTCCAGCCTGCCCTTTGGCATATTCCAGGCCGAGTTGCTGCCGGCCCCCAGTCCGCTGCGTGCGGCCATCACCGCCGCCTATCGCCGCGACGAGCGCGAGGCCGTGCAATGGCTGCTGCAACAGGTGCAGGGCCAGCAGCCCTGGAAGGACGCTACCCAGCAACTGGCCAAAAAGCTGGTGCAGCAGGTGCGCGAGAAGCGCACCCGGTCCTCCGGCGTGGATGCGCTGATGCACGAATTCTCGCTGTCTTCCGAAGAAGGCGTGGCGCTGATGTGCCTGGCCGAAGCGCTGCTGCGCATCCCCGACCGCCAGACCGCGGACCGCCTCATCGCCGACAAGATCAGCAAGGGCGACTGGCGCAAGCACCTTGGCGAGTCGCCGTCGCTGTTCGTCAATGCCGCCACCTGGGGCTTGCTCATCACCGGCAAGCTGGTCTCCACCAGCAGCGAAAGCGGCCTCACGCAAGCCATCACGCGCCTGATCGGCAAGGGCGGCGAGCCGCTCATCCGCAAGGGCGTGGACCTCGCCATGCGCATGCTGGGCAACCAGTTCGTGACCGGCCAGACCATCGAAGAAGCGCTGGACAACAGCCGCGACAACGAAAAGCGCGGCTATCGCTATTCCTACGACATGCTGGGCGAAGCCGCCCTGACCATGCACGACGCCGACGCCTACTACCAGTCCTACGAGACCGCCATCCACGCCATCGGCCGCGCCTCCAACGGCCGCGGCATCAAGGATGGCCCGGGTATCTCGGTCAAGCTCTCGGCCCTGCATCCGCGCTACTCGCGCGCCCAGCATGCACGCGTCATGGGTGAACTGCTGCCGCGCCTGAAGCAGTTGCTGCTGCTGGCCAAGCAATACGACATTGGCCTGAACATCGACGCCGAAGAAGCCGACCGCCTCGAACTGTCGCTGGACATGATGGAAGAACTGGTGGCCGACCCCGACCTGGCCGGCTTCGACGGTCTGGGCTTCGTGGTGCAGGGCTACCAGAAGCGCTGCCCCTTCGTCATCGACTACCTGGTCGACCTGGCCCGCCGCAACGGCCGCCGCCTGATGATCCGCCTGGTCAAGGGCGCCTACTGGGACAGCGAAATCAAGCGCGCCCAGGTCGATGGCCTGGAGGGCTATCCGGTCTATACCCGCAAGGTGCATACGGACCTGTCCTACCTGACTTGCGCGCAAAAGCTGCTGGCCGCCACCGACGTCATCTATCCGCAATTCGCCACGCACAATGCCCACACGCTGGCGGCGATCTATCACTGGGCCAAGCAGCACCAGGTCGACAACTACGAATTCCAGTGCCTGCACGGCATGGGCGAGACCCTGTACGACCAGGTGGTCGGTGCCGAGAACCTGGGCAAGGCCTGCCGCATCTATGCCCCGGTCGGTTCGCACCAGACCCTGCTGGCCTACCTGGTGCGCCGCCTGCTGGAAAACGGTGCCAACTCCTCCTTCGTCAACCAGATCGTTGACGAGGCCGTGCCGCTGGACCGTCTGGTGGCCGATCCCATCGAGACCGTGCGCGCCCAGGGCGGCGTGCCGCATCCGGCCATCGCCTTGCCGCAGCAGCTGTATGGCCAGGAGCGCAAGAATTCTTCGGGTATCGATCTCTCCAATGAATCGCGCCTGCAGCAACTGGGCGAGATGTTTGTCTCCATGGCCCAGCGCCAGTGGCAGGCCGCACCGCTGATCGCGGGCGAATTGGCTGCGCAGCCCGCACAGGCCGTGCGCAATCCGGCCGACCATCGTGAGATCGTGGGCCAGGTCAGCGAAGCCACCGTGGCCGATGTCAATACGGCGCTGACCGCCGCCACTGCTTACGCGCCGCAATGGCAATCGACCCCGGCCGCCGAGCGCGCCGCCATGCTCGAACGCGCAGCCGATCTGCTGGAAGAACATATCGCCGAACTGATGGCACTGGCCGTGCGCGAAGCCGGCAAGTCGCTGCCCAATGCGATTGCGGAGGTGCGTGAGGCGGTCGACTTCCTGCGCTACTACGCCATCGCCTCGCGTCACGATGGCAATGTGCTGGCCTGGGGCCCGGTGGTGTGCATCAGCCCGTGGAATTTCCCGCTGGCGATCTTCATCGGCGAGGTCAGCGCTGCGCTGGCCGCCGGCAACGTGGTGCTGGCCAAGCCGGCCGAGCAGACCGCGCTGATCGCCCATCGCGCCGTGCAACTGCTGCACGAGGCCGGCGTGCCGCGCGCCGCCCTGCAATTGTTGCCGGGCCGGGGCGAGACCGTGGGTGCCGCATTGACCTCGGATGTGCGCGTCAAGGGCGTGATCTTCACCGGTTCCACCGAAGTGGCGCAGCTCATCAACCGCACCCTGGCCCAGCGCAAGCACGATGATGGCGACGGCAGCGGCGAACATGGCGATGTCCCGCTGATCGCCGAGACCGGCGGCCAGAATGCGCTCATCGTCGATTCCTCGGCGCTGGCCGAGCAAGTCGTGCAGGACGTGCTGTCCTCCGCCTTCGACAGTGCCGGCCAGCGTTGTTCGGCCCTGCGCATCCTGTGCCTGCAGGAAGACATCGCCGACCGTACCCTGGAGATGCTCAAGGGCGCCATGGCCGAACTGCGCGTGGGCCGTCCGGACCGCCTCTCCACCGACATCGGCCCGGTCATCGATGCCGAGGCGCAGCAGAACCTGCTGGCCCACATCGAGCGCATGCGCAAGAGCGCGCGCGCCGTGCACCAGCTGCCGCTGGGCGAGGATTGCCGGCACGGCACCTTCGTGGCGCCGACCGTCATCGAGATCGACGACCTGGCGCAATTGCAGCGCGAAGTCTTCGGCCCCGTGCTGCACGTGCTGCGCTATCGCCGCGATGCGCTGCCACAGCTGATCGACGCCATCAACGCCACCGGCTATGGCCTGACCTTGGGCGTGCATTCGCGCATCGACGAGACCATCGATTTCGTGGCCCAGCGTGCGCACGTGGGCAACATCTACGTCAACCGCAACATCGTGGGCGCGGTGGTGGGGGTGCAGCCCTTCGGTGGCGAAGGCAAGTCCGGCACCGGTCCCAAGGCCGGTGGTCCGCTCTACCTCAAGCGCCTGCAGCGCCATGCGCAACTGCACGAGGAACTGACCCGCGCACAACCGGCGCAAGTGCCCAACCCCTTGCTGGGCAGCCTGCTGGATTGGGCCCGCACCCATGGCCACGAGCGCCTGGCCGCCAGCGGTGAGCGCTATCACCGCGACAGCCTGCTGCAGCGCAGCCTGCTGCTGCCCGGCCCCACCGGCGAGCGCAATACCCTGGGCTTCGCCCCGCGTGGCCTGGTGCTGTGCGTGGCCGCCAGCGTCGGTACGTTGCTGAATCAACTGGCGGCGGCCTTTGCAACCGGCAATACGGTGGTGGTCGATGAGACCACTGCGGCGCTGTTGCCGGCCGGCTTGCCGGCGCCGGTGCGTGCGGCCATCCGCCGTGCCAGCCAGCTGGAGGCCGAAGCGCTGCAGGCCGCCCTGGTGGACAGCCATCAGGCCGCCGCATGGCGCATGCGCCTGGCCGAGCGCGAAGGTGCGCTGGTGCCGTTGATCCTGTGCAGCGAGGACGGTGCCATTCCCCTGTGGCGCTTGCTGGCTGAGCGCGCGCTGTGCGTCAACACCACGGCCGCCGGCGGCAATGCCAGCCTGATGACGATTTCGGTGTAATCGCTCCCGCTGCCTCAGACGGGCACCCCGGCCTTGTGGTCAGGGTGCCCGTTTTTCTTGCGGGCGTACAATATTGCCCTCGATGGCGGCCCACCCGATGGCATGACTTGCAATCCGGCTGGCCAGCCCCATCTCGACAGGAATGCGGAACCGGTACGTCCCTCCGCTGCTCCCCGGCACATATTGAACAGAGGCAAGCATGGAACAATTTCACGGCACCACCATCCTTTCCGTCCGTCGCGGCAACCAGGTCGCGCTTGGCGGTGACGGCCAGGTGACGCTTGGCAACATCGTCATGAAGGGCAGTGCGCGCAAGGTGCGCAAGCTCTACCACGGCAAGGTCCTGGTCGGTTTCGCCGGCGGCACGGCCGACGCTTTCACCCTGCTCGACTTGTTCGAAGCCAAGCTGGAAAAGCACCAGGGCAACCTGATGCGCGCCTCGGTCGAGCTGGCCAAGGACTGGCGCACCGATCGCATGCTGCGCCGTCTGGAAGCCATGCTGCTGTGCGCGGACCGCGACACCACCCTGGTCATCACCGGCAATGGCGACGTGCTCGAACCCAATGACGGCATCGGTGCCATCGGTTCCGGCGGCAGCTATGCCCAATCGGCCGCCAAGGCCTTGTATGAGAATACCGAGCTGACCCCGGCCGAGATCGTCAAGAAGTCGCTGACCATCGCCGGCGAGCTGTGCATCTACACCAACCTGAACCACATCATCGAGACGCTGGACTAAGCCGCGCAGCGCGCATTTCCTGCCTATTTCTCCGATGAATCGTCACAGCGAAAAGATCACCACCATGAATATGACTCCCAAGGAAATCGTCTCCGAACTCGACAAGCACGTCGTCGGCCAGGCCCGCGCCAAGCGCGCGGTGGCCATCGCGCTGCGCAACCGCTGGCGTCGCCAGCAGATCGAGGAGCCGCTGCGCCACGAGATCACGCCCAAGAACATCCTCATGATCGGCCCCACCGGCGTGGGCAAGACCGAGATTGCGCGCCGCCTGGCCAAGCTGGCCGATGCACCCTTCATCAAGATCGAAGCCACCAAGTTCACCGAAGTCGGCTATGTGGGCCGCGACGTGGACACCATCATCCGCGACCTGGTCGACATCGGCATCAAGCAGACGCGCGAGCTGGAAACGCGCAAGGTGCGCACCCGCGCCGAGGATGCGGCCGAGGACCGCATCCTGGACGTGCTGCTGCCCCCGGCCCGCGATTTCGGTTTTACGCCCGATGGCAATAATGCCAGCCCCGAGAAGGATGACAAGAACACGACCCGCCAGACCTTCCGCAAGCGTCTGCGTGAAGGTGCGCTGGATGATCGCGAGATCGAACTGGAATTGAATGATGCCGCCCCCTCGATGGAAATCATGGCACCCCCGGGTATGGAAGAAATGACCGAGCAGATCAAGACCATGTTCTCGGGCCTGGGCAACCAGCGCAAGAAGGCGCGCAAGATCAAGATCAAGGAAGCCATGAAGCTGCTGATCGAGGAAGAAGCCGCCAAGCTGGTCAATGAGGAAGAACTCAAGCAGAAGGCCATCGCCAATGTCGAGCAGAACGGCATCGTCTTCCTGGATGAGATCGACAAGATCGCCACCCGCTCGCAGAACGGCAATGCCGATGTCTCGCGCGCAGGTGTGCAGCGCGACCTGCTGCCGCTGGTGGAGGGCACCACCGTCAACACCAAGTACGGCATGATCAAGACCGATCACATTCTCTTCATCGCGTCGGGCGCGTTCCATCTCTCCAAGCCCTCCGATCTGATTCCGGAATTGCAGGGACGCTTCCCGATTCGCGTGGAGCTGGACTCGCTGTCGATTGCCGATTTCGAGCGCATCCTGACCGGCACCGATGCCTGCCTGACCAAGCAGTACGAAGCGCTGCTGGCCACCGAAGGCGTGAAGATCGAATTCGCCGACAGCGGCATCAAGCGACTGGCCGAGATCTCGCATACGGTCAATGAGAAGACCGAGAACATCGGTGCGCGCCGTCTCTATACCGTGATGGAAAAGCTGCTGGAAGAGATTTCCTTCACGGCGGGTGAAGCTGGTGTGGATGGGCTGCTCATCGATGCCGGGTATGTCAACGAGCGGCTGGGCGAGCTGGCCGTGGATGAGGACATGTCGCGCTACGTGCTGTAACGCGATGCTGTCATGATGCCCGCCGAGGCAAGGAGAATGCGATGGCCAACAAGACTTTGGGAACGCGGCAGAAGCTGAGTTTTCGCATCGAGCCGTCACAATCCAAGCCACGCAATCCGGTGGCGCTGGCTGCCCAGCAGCGCGCCGGAGGTGCCGGTGCACATCGCAAGAATGCGTCGGCGCAGCGTCAGCAATTGAAGTCGGAGCTGTTGAAGAAGCTGGTCGGTGAACCCAAGGAAGATAAGCAGGAGTGAGTGCAATGCATGGCTGTACAGTGATGGAACGCGATATTGCGCGCGACCAGTCGCATTCGCCAGAAACGTACGAAAATGTACGGAAATGCGCAGCGAGTGACAAGAAGCCTCGCTGGCTTGCTTAACAAGAACCCATTGTTTGTTGCCAGCAAGATGTATCAAAATGTTAGAAATGACGAAAAGCGCCGGTAGGGATACCGGCGCTTTTTCCTTGATGCAGGCCGATAGCGGGACAGTCCTGCCGCAGCACATCCGAAAGCGGCGATAAAAAAATACAACAATTGCCATTTCAATCTTTGGCTCCCGTCTAAAAAATGACTTCTATCGACCAAGGTGCAGTCATGGGCGACGAGAAGCATTAATGTTTGCCCATCCGACTGCAAGTGCGGATCCTCAAGACTATTTTTAGAGAAGGACGTCACATGAAAAAATCTCTGCTGGCACTCGCCGTTCTGGGCGCGTTCGCAGGCGCAGCCAATGCGCAAAGCTCCGTCACGATCTACGGTATCGTCGATACCGGTGTTGTCTACCAAAGCAAGGTTGCTACTGCCTCCGGCGGTACTGGCACCAAGTTTGGCCTGAACTCGGGCATCATCCAGGGTTCGCGTATCGGCTTCAAGGGTGTTGAAGATCTGGGCGGCGGTCTGTCGGCTGTGTTCCAACTGGAAACCGGCTTCTCCAACGATACCGGCGGCCTGCAAGGCTCCGACGCCACCACTGGTTCCAACCTGTTCCGCCGCAAGTCGGTGGTCGGTCTGACCGGTAACTTCGGTAGCGTGCTGGTCGGTCGTCAAACCGACTTCGCCGACACCATCTCGGCTTACACCGCCGTGCAAGACTTCGGTGGCTGGGTCAACAACTCCGGCTCCGGTCTGGATCGCCTGCAAGGCACCCGCACCAACAACTCGATCAGCTACACCACCAACAGCCTGAACGGCTTCACCGGTAACCTGATGTACGGCTTCGGTGAAACCGCTGGTCAAACTTCCGCTGGCCAGTCCTTCGGCATCGGCGGCAAGTACGACAACGGTCCTCTGGGTCTGGGTATCAACTACTACCAGTCCAAGGCTGGTTCGACCCCGTCTGACGTCTCGCTGATCCCGTCGAGCTCGACCACCACCAACGTCAACACCCTGACTGCCAACTCCGGCAGCACCGCACAGAAGGTCCTGAACGTGGCAGCGTCCTACCAGTTCGGTCCGGCACGTGTGTACGGTAACTGGTCGCGCGTCAAGCAAGACCTGAACACCCAGGCCAACCTGACCTCCGTGGGCGTCGGTTCGCTGACCTCGCTGACCAACCGTACGCTGGCCCGTTCCAACAAGGCTGACATCTACGAAATCGGTACCGCTTACTCCCTGAGCCCGTCGCTCAAGCTGCTGGCGGCTGTGGATCACACCCGTGCCAACTTCGACGGCGTGTCCAACAAGACCAAGCTGACCCAAGTCAGCCTGGGTACCGACTACTGGCTGTCCAAGCGCACCGACCTGTACGCCTTCCTGGCTTACACCAAGGCTAGCGACATGGTCAACCCGGGCGTCTCCGACAGCACCGGCACCGATGGCAACCAAGGCGCCGTCGCCGTGGGTATCCGTCACAAGTTCTAATGTGAGTTGATCTGCGTCGTCTTCCCGGCGGCGCAGTGTGATGCACAAGTGAGCAAAAGAAGCGCCGCATGAGGTTCATGCGGCGCTTTTTTTCATGCTTGTTCTGGTCGCGATTTTTATTAGTTTTGGCAATAGTCCATTTCGTTCTTCGCAGGAATGCAGCTGATTTCGCGCATGGCTCGTCGGGCACTCGGATTTGGTGCAACGCTGCCCTCGAGCTTGCACAGGAAAGCTCATTTTTGGCACTGCAAAAAGCTCGCTTTCTGTTGGTCAAATCCTGACAAAAGCCTTACTGGTGGCCGACCTTAATGTCTGTAAAGAAAGCGTAATAAGCTCTCGGCCTTGCGCACTTTTTTGCGGCGCACTGCTCTAATAGCAGCACCATTTCGATGCGCATGGAGGTGGAGCACTTCCATGGATCGCGTATCGCACCGCCCCACAACGGACTGGCGGATTGCATTCAAAACCTTAGTTTTTTGATGCACACCGGACTGACGCAGCTTGCTGCGCCAGAGGGGATTTTTTCGTCCGCGATTTCGTGATTGCGGATTTGCTGAGAAAGGAAAAGAACATGGCAACGAGAGAAGAGCTGGCCGTCATCAAGGCCGCCCGTGCCGGCGAATCACGCGCGCAGCTGGCGCTGGGCCGACGCTACCTCGACGGCGGCAGCGGCCTGCCGCGCAGCAAGGGCACCGCCTTCTACTGGCTGCGCCGCGCCGCGCAACAGGGTGTGGACGATGCGTGGATGATCATCGGCCGCAACATCACCTACGATCAGGTCAAGGAATTATCTTCGCCGCAGGAAGCGGCCATCTGGTACGAGAAGGCGTTTGAAGCGGGCGTGCCGCAGGCCGGCGTGATCTTTGCGCGCCTGGTACTGGAACACACCGAACAGTTCGACAGCAATGCTCACGCGCGCGCCATCGCCGCGCTGTCCTTGTTGGCCAGCCGCGATGACCATGAGGCGCAATGGCTGCTGGCGCAGCAGATGCAGCGCCATGGCCAGCCCATGGTGCCCGGTCTGCCGGCTTCGGCAGTCGAAGAACGACTGGTGCGCGAAGCAGCACGTGCCGGCATCGAACAGGCGCAATACGCGCTGCTGGACAAGGCCTGGCAGCAAGGCCAGGGTGCGGCCTTCGCGCGCGGCGCGGCGGTGCTGGTCAAGCGCCTGATCGAGCGCAACAGCCAGGCGGTGGCGCAACTGGACAAGGAAGGCGATGCTACCGGTCTGGTGCAGCTCAATGCCGAGGAAGCCACGCTGCTGCTGCGCTATGGCCAGTGGCAGGCACGTGCGGCCGCGCCCGAGTTGCCGCAACTGATGCGCTTGTTTGAACTGGCAGCGCTGGCCGGAGAGGTCGAGGCGCGTCTGGAACTGGGCCTGCTGTGCGCCAAGATCGACCGCGCTGGCAATCGCGTCTTCATGGAGCAGGGCCTGGCCAATTTCAAGAAGGCCTTGCACTGGCTGGTGCTGGCGGGAGAGGGCGGTTCGGCCCAGGCCTGGCATGCGCTGGCGCGCATCTATTCGCGCTCGATCTATTCGCAGCGCAATCTGCAGGTCGCCCAGCAATATCTGGAAAAGGCGGCGGAGTCCGGTCTGGTGGAAGCGCAGAGCGAGCTGGCGCAGATCTTCTGGCGCAATCGCCGCGATGATCCCATGCATGACGT
Organism: Herbaspirillum sp. UBA812; assembly: GCF_002296545.1. Taxonomy (NCBI): domain Bacteria; kingdom Pseudomonadati; phylum Pseudomonadota; class Betaproteobacteria; order Burkholderiales; family Oxalobacteraceae; genus Herbaspirillum; species Herbaspirillum sp. UBA812. Next base: position 12,643 of record NZ_DBIC01000143.1, read on the forward strand.
CAAGGCCCTGTACTGGTGGCAGCAGGCGGCCGCCCAGGGCGAAGCCAGCGCAGCCGACGCCCTGCAGCCGTTCATGGCCGTGGAAGACGCGCAGTCATGGGCGGTGCAGGCGCGCGCCCAGCTCAGCGACAAGCTGCGCAACAGCAATCCCTTCCTGAGTGCGCGCATCGAACTGGCGGCCATCTTTGGCCTGACCAAGCCGGAAGCCTTGCTCATCGATATCAAGCAGGCCGATTATGGCCACTGTCTGGTGGTCGACATCTGCGCTCATCACGCGCGCAGCAAGCGCCGCCTGATCGCGGTGCAGACCGAAGCCCAGCGCGCCGCCATCAACCGCGTGAGCCGCCTGTTCGGTGACGTCGACTGTGGATTCAGCGGTCCGGAAGGCAACTACCGCCAGCGCCAGTACCGGCTGCGCACGGCCTTCCCGGACATCGCCTGAGGCAGCGGCAGGCTCGATCAGGCGGTAGCTGCCGCCTGATCGGTCTCCTCAATGCTGGCGGATGACCTGCTCGCCGTCGGCACCGCCGTCCGGGCCGGCCTGGCCGAAGGAATAGAGTTCGTAGCTGGTGCCGTCGTCATCGGCACCGTACTGATAGGAATTGCCCCAGGGATCGCGCGGCAGGCGATCCACGTAGCCGCCGATGGACCAGTTGCCCGGCACGGGTGGCCGGGTCGGCTTGATCACCAGGGCCAGCAGGCCCTGGGCGGCGCTGGGATAGCGGCCATTGTCCTGGCGATAGCGTTCCAGCCCGGCGGCGATGGCTTGCATGTCCTTCTCTGCGGCCAGTGCTTGCGGGCTGTGGTCGTGGTTGAAGCGCGTCACCAGCGGTGGCAGCAGCAGGGCGGCCGCCACGGCCAATACGGTCAGCGCCAGGATCCAGCGCAGGCGCGCCAGGCCGCGCTGCAGGAACAGGAAGGCAGGATGTCGGAGAGATCGACGCATGAATGCTGCAGTCTTATTGTTGTGGACGGTGCAAGCCGGCAGGGCGCAGGTTCAGGCGCACCGCCGCTGTGGCGGCAGGACGCGCAGGCCGGCGCCGCACTGGCTCAGGGCTTGATGGTGACGGGAACGCCCGCCTGGCTGCTGACCACTTCCGACAGCGTGGCGTAAAGCTCGGTGCCATCGCGGGTGTTGAGCCAGTGGCTGCCGTCGAATTTGTAGTGGAAGCCGCCGGAACGCGCGGCCAGCCACATTTCCTGCATGGGGGCCTGGCTGTTGATGATGATCTTGGAGCCATTGTCCACGCACTCGATTTCCAGCACGTTGCCGCTGCGGCTGCATTCCACATCCAGGTCGCTGGCGTCGCAGGCGTCTTCCAGGGCCGTCTCGATGGCGTTGAGGGTGGCGTCAGCCAGGTCCAGGAATTCCGATTCGGTCATGCTACACTCCAAGTCATTCTAAGATTTCGATGTAATCTGCCATTTTATCGTGAAGTCACACTATTCTCCCGCCCGTTGTGCAGCTTCCCTGGCGCTGTGCGCCGCCGTCCTGGTGCTGGCCGGTTGCGGCCAGAAAGGCCCGCTGTACATGCCCAAGGTACCGCCTGATCCCTTCGTGCGCACCCAGCCCGCCGCGCCGGCAGCGGCCCAGGACAAGGCAGGTACCCAGGATGGTGAGGCCAAAGCCTCCGGCGACACCCCTGCCGCCGACGCTCCCAAACGATGATGCCCGGCTGAAACATCGCGCTGTACTGCGGCCGGTCCCCCGGTAATGAGGGCGGGGACTGCGCAGGATGATTCCACCGATTGCCTTTTTCCGCTGACTTTTCCGGATTCCCATGTCCCACTTTTCCTATCGCAACTGCGCGCTGCACGCCGAAGACGTCTCCCTGCAAGCCTTGGCCGATCAGTTCGGCACCCCGCTCTACGTTTATTCCAAGTCGGCGCTGGTGCAGAATTTCTCGGCCTATGCCGACGCCTGCCGCGCGGCCGGCCGTGCCGAGGGCGGCAAGGGTGGCGCACTGGTGTGCTACTCGGTCAAGTCCAATTCCAACCTGGCGGTGCTGAACCTGCTGGGCAAGCTGGGCTCGGGCTTCGACATCGTCTCCGGTGGCGAGCTGCTGCGTGTGGTGGCCGCCGGCGGCGATGCGCGCAAGGTGATCTTCTCGGGCGTGGGCAAGGGCCGCGACGAGATGAAGCTGGCGCTGGAACATGACATCCTCTGCTTCAACGTGGAATCCATCCCCGAAGTGGCGCGCCTGAATGAAGTGGCCGGCGCGCTCGGCAAGCGCGCCCGCATCTCGCTGCGCGTCAATCCCAACGTGGATGCCAAGACCCATCCCTACATTTCTACCGGCCTGAAGGAAAACAAGTTCGGCGTGGCCTATGAAGACGCGCTGAACTGCTATCGCGCCGCCGCTGCCCTGCCCAACATCGACGTGGTCGGCATCGACTGCCACATCGGCTCGCAGCTGCTGGACGACTCGCCGCTGCTGGAAGCACTGGACAAGATCATCGACATGGTCGATGCGCTGGAAGCGGAGGGCATCCCCATTCACCACCTCGACATCGGCGGCGGCATCGGCATCCGCTACGACGACGAGCAACCGGTGGCCATCGGCGACTACCTGGCCCGCGTGTTCGCCCGCGTCGACGCCTGGCGTGCGAAGAAGTACGACGGCCGCCCGATCCAGGTCATGTTCGAGCCGGGCCGCTCGGTGGTCGGTAATGCCGGCCTGCTGCTGACCGAGGTGCAATACCTCAAGCATGGTGAAGAAAAGAACTTCGCCGTAGTCGATGCCGCCATGAACGATCTGATGCGTCCGGCCATGTACGAAGCCTGGCATGGCGTGCAGACCGTGAAGGAAAACGCCGGCCAGCCCCGCATCTACGACGTGGTCGGGCCGGTGTGTGAATCCGGCGACTGGCTGGCCCGCTCGCGCGAACTGGCCATCCACGAGGGCGACCTGCTGGCCCTGATGTCGGCCGGTGCCTACGGCATGACCATGGCCTCCAACTACAACACCCGTGGCCGTGCGGCCGAAGTACTGGTCGATGGTAGCCAGGTCCACCTGGTCCGTGCCCGTGAAAATCCGGCCGACCTGTTCGCGCTGGAAAAGATCGTGGACTGACGCGCTTTATTGTCGGTCTGCCAAGCGGCAGTCCCGGAAACGGGACTGCCGTTTCCTTTTGTGCATCATTCCGGGCGCGATTATTGATAGCCCGGCAAGTCCCGCCTGGCTTGGCTGCAGATATTTTTTGCAGAGCCGCATTTTTGTTTTGCCTTTCAGAAATTTCGGCGCAAAATAGCCATCCGTCCGAAAAACAATCGAAGCATCAGAACATGCCTGGGGGCAGAGCTGCCCGCAACGCGAGACCTGGCAAGCATTCACGGACGTGAGGGAGCACATCAGGGCCACCGGGACGGTGGTCGCTAGCGTAATACAGGGGAATTCCAATGCAAGTTCTGGAACGGTCAGAGGGAGATCGCGACCGTCGCGTCGCCAGCGAGGGCGTGGCGCAGGCCGGCCATGGCGATCCGTCCGGCCAGCTCATACACAGCAGTCAGTCCAGTCACGCCAGCCAGTCGCCGGCACCGGCGCGCGCTGCGTCCGTGCAGCCTGACCTCAGCGAAGAGGAACTGGAAGTCCGGGCCTCGCACATCACGGCTGCCGCTGTTGCCGCAGCCGCCGTCACGGCGGCGGTGGCCACCTCGGCCGGCACTGCCAGCCTGCCGTATGAAGACACGGCCCCGGCACCGGCGACGCAGGAAGAGCCCGCAGCCCAGACCCGCCGTGGCCCGCGTGGCCCGCGCAGCGAGCCGGAGCCGCGCGCGTCGACCCGTGGCGCCTTGCTGGTCTCGCTGCTGACGCTGGCCATCATCGGCGTCGCCGTGTGGGTCGGTGCGCAATGGCCGCAACGCTCGCTCAAGCCGGTGATGCAGCAATTGCCGTCGCTGTCCAAGGCGGCCCCGGTGGACGCCGTGGCGCCGCCCGCCAGCCTGGACCATGCCGAGCCTGCCGCCAGCGATGCTGCCCCCGGCCCCGAAGTGATCGCCCAGCTGCAGCAGGAAGCCGACGACAAGGCCCATCAACTGGCGCAGAAACGTGCCGCCGCCGAAGCCCGCCATCGCCGCGAGGATGCCGCCCTGGCCCTGCGCGAACAGCGGCGCCGCGAAGCCGAGGCCCAACTGGCCAACGCCCGCGCCAAGGCAGAACGCGCCCAGGCCGTGGTGCCGGTGCCGGAAGTGGTGGAAGTGCAGCCCGTGCCAACCTTGGCCGAGCAGGTCAAGCAATGCAGCACCCTGTCCGTATTTGCGCGCGAGAGCTGCCTGTGGAAGCTGTGCGACGGCAAGTGGGGCAAGAACGGCTGCCCTTCCTACGAGCGCAACAACGAAGGTGCCTGATCCCGCCCCCTCCTGCGCCGCCGCTTCCGGTGGCGCAGGCTGCTTCACTTTCGCTTCATCTCCCCTGACAAAATCCTGAAGACCCGCCCCCTGCGAGCGGGAGCATTTCTTGCTTGCCCACCGACCAGTCAGCGGCGACCGGCCAGCGCGGCTGTGGTCCGCTGGCGACAGATGAAAAGTCTTGCCGCAAGCGGCTTTGCGCGAGGAAGTTGCCGCTATAATGCGCGTTTTTCTTACCCCCCCCTGCAAGGAAAAAGGCATGAATGCACTGCTCTGGTTCGTCGTCCTCTACTGGGTCATCTCGGTCGGTATCGGCCTGTATGCCACCCGCTACGTGAAGAGTTCGAAGGACTATGCCGTCGCCGGCCGCTCGCTGCCGATGTCGGTGGTGACCGCGACCGTCTTTGCGACCTGGTTTGGCTCCGAGGCGGTGCTCGGCGTGTCCTCGACCTTCCTCAAGGACGGCCTGGGCGGCATCGTGGCCGATCCCTTCGGCTCGTCGCTGTGCCTGATCCTGGTGGGCGTGTTCTTCGCCAAGAAGCTGTACCGCATGAACCTGCTGACCATCGGCGACTACTACAAGAAGCGCTTCGGCCGTGCCGCCGAAATGCTGGTCACGATCTGCATCGTCATCTCCTACCTGGGCTGGGTGGCGGCGCAGATCAAGGCGCTGGGGCTGGTCTTCAACGTCGTCTCGGGCGGCTACATTCCCATGCACTGGGGCATGATCATCGGTGCCGGCAGCGTGCTCATCTATACCCTGATGGGCGGCATGTGGGCCGTGGCCATCACGGACTTCCTGCAGATGATCATCGTGGTGGTCGGCATGCTTTATATCGGGTATGAAGTTTCGGGTATGGTCGGCGGTCCGGGAGTGGTGATTGCGCACGCCGCCGAGGCCGGCAAGTTCAACTTCTGGCCGGCAGCTGAACTGAAAGACGTGCTTTGGTTCTTTGCCGCCTGGATCACCATGATGCTGGGCTCGATTCCACAGCAGGACGTGTTCCAGCGCGTCATGTCCTCCAAGAACGAGAACGTGGCGCGCAACGCCTCGGTGCTGGGTGGCGTGATCTATTTCTTCTTCGTCTTCATCCCCATCTTCCTGGCCTATTCCGCCACGCTGATCGACCCGGCGATGGTCTCGCGCCTGCTGGAAACCGATTCCCAGCTGGTGCTGCCGACCCTCATCATGGAAAAGATGCCGGTGTTCGCCCAGGTGATGTTCTTCGGCGCGCTGCTGTCGGCCATCAAGAGCTGCGCCAGCGCGACCCTGCTGGCACCGTCGGTGACCTTCACCGAAAACGTGCTGCGTGAAATCCGTCCCTGGAAAAGCGACCGTGAATTCCTGTTCTCGATGCGCGCAGTGGTGCTGGTCTTCACGGTAGGCGTGACCACGCTGGCCCTGAACAGCCAGTCCAGCATCTATGAAATGGTCGAGAACGCTTACAAGGTGACGCTGGTGGCCGCCTTCGTGCCGCTGGCCTTCGGCGTCTACTGGCAGCGCGCCACCCGCCAGGGCGCGCTGATGGCCATGGTGCTGGGCCTGGTCTCCTGGATCACGCTGGAATACGCCGCCCCCGACGGCCTGTGGCCGCCGCAGCTGGCCGGCCTGCTGTTCTCCATCGGTGGCATGGTGGTCGGTTCGCTCCTGCCCCAGGTGCTGGCCCCGGTGCCGCCCATGGTGGCGGTGCCCGCCGAGGGCAGCGCCCAGACCTGATCCGGCTTGCTCCAGCGAAACGGTCGCCCGGCCTTGCCGCGCGGCCGTTTCGTCTTTTTGGGGAAGCCGCCAGAACTGCTGGGCCAGGTGCTGTCAAAGCAATTCCAACGCCCGGGTTTTCGAACTTATTCGATATTTATTTGACAATAATTCGAGAGCCACCCGGAACTTATTTGCTTTCCATCAACCTGAAATGGCATGACTGAGCACATTCGCCCCTACGATGTCGCTGCCGATGCGTTGTTTCTGGACTTCGACGGCACCCTGGTCGACCTGGCGCCCCAGCCTGAAGAGATCGTGGTGCCGCCGGAGCTGATCACGCTCCTGCAGCGCATCCAGCAAGAATCGGACGGCGCGCTGGCCATCGTCAGCGGCCGTCCGCTCGATCAACTGGATTTCTTCCTGGCCCCGCTGCGCCTGCCTGCGGCCGGTGTGCATGGTGCCGAGCGGCGCACGGCCGATGGCCGCATCCTGCAGCAACCGGTGCCGGACGTGCATCACCTGCGCGAGCGCCTGCTGCCGCTGGTGGAGTCGCATCCCGGCCTGCAGCTGGAACTCAAGCGCGGCGCACTGGCCCTGCATTACCGCCACGCCGCCCATCTGGAACAGCGCTGCGTGGAGACCATGATGGACGCGCTGCGCCATGAACCGGGCTTCACTTTGCTGCACGGCAAGATGGTGGTGGAAGCCAAGCCGCACATCAACAAAGGCGATGCCGTCGCCGCCTTCCTGCATGAGGCCCCGTTCCGGGGCCGCCGTCCGGTCTTCATCGGCGATGACGTGACCGATGAAGCCGGCTTTGCCATCGCCCAAGGTGAAGTCTTCGGCGGATTTGGCATCAAGATCGGCGCCGGCCCCAGCCAGGCCCTGCAACGCCTGGCCGATCCAGCCGCCGTGCTGGACCTGCTGCGCCAGAGCGTGGAGGTACGCAGCACCCCCGGATAGCCTTCGTACCGGCCTGTTTGCCGGCCCCGCAGCACATCGCCTTCCATCAAGAAATCTGACCCACAGAACAGAGCACGAGGAACCATGAGCCAGCCCAGCCCCGATCCGCATCAAGAAGCGCAACCGCAGCCGCATTCCCAGACGCAGCATTCCGAACAACCGCACCTGGCCGCCCAGGCGCACGACATGCCCTCGACCTCCTCGCTGGAACTGGGCGTGATCGGCAATTGCGCCTTCTCGGCCTTGGTGGACAAGATGGGCCGCATCGTCTGGTGCTGTCTGCCACGTTTCGATGGCGACCCGGTCTTCAATGCGCTGCTCGACCCTACCGACAGCGGGGCACTGTGGGCCTTCCAACTGGAGAATTTTTCCCACAGCGAGCAGTGGTATGAACCCAATACCGCCGTGCTGCGCACCCGCCTGTACGACACGCTGGGCCAGGGCATCGAGATCACCGACCTGGCACCGCGCTTCCAGAGCCGCGGCCGCTTCTTCCGGCCGCTGCAGCTGGTACGCCGCATCCATCCGCTCTCGGGCGCGCCGCGCATGCGCGTGGTGCTGCGTCCCAAGTTCGACTGGGGCCGCGAAGTGCCGCCGCAGACGCGCGGCAGCAACCACATCCGCTATGTCGGCCAGGAACAGACCCTGCGCCTCAATACCGATGCGCCCATCAGCTACATCGTCGACGAGACCGCCTTCGTGGTCAGCCGCCCCTACAACTTCATCCTCGGTCCTGACGAAACCCTGCATGGCGGCATCAACGATACCGCCCGTGATTTCGAGCAGGAAACCACCGCCTACTGGCGCAACTGGAGCCGCGCCCTGGCCACGCCGCTGGAGTGGCAGGATGCCGTCATCCGCGCCGCCATTACGCTGAAATTATCGGTGTATGAAGATACGGGCGCGATCATCGCCGCCATGACCACCAGCGTGCCCGAAGCACCGGGCAGCCAGCGAAACTGGGACTACCGTTATTGCTGGCTGCGTGACGCTTTCTTCGTGGTGCGTGCCCTCAACAGTCTCTCCGAGCTGGGCACCATGGAAGACTACCTGCGCTGGCTGACCAATGTGGTGGTGCGCTCCGGCGGCGGCCACGTGCAGCCCCTGTACGGTATCGGCCTGGAAGAAGCGCTGCCCGAGCAGATCCTGGATCACCTGCCGGGCTACCAGCATCACCAGCCTGTGCGCGTGGGCAACCAGGCGTATGAACACTTCCAGCACGACGTCTACGGCAACATCGTGCTGGGCGCGGCGCAGGCCTTCCACGACATGCGCCTTCACCATCGCGCCGGGGCCGAGCACTTCCAGCATCTGGAAGCGGTGGGTGAACGTGCTTATGAAGTCTACAACCAGCCCGATGCCGGCATGTGGGAGCTGCGCACCCGTTCGCGCATCCATACCTCGTCGGCGCTCATGAGCTGGGCCGCCTGCGACCGCCTGGCCAAGATCGCCGCCCGCGTGGACCTGCCGGAGCGGGCCCGCTACTGGGGTGACCGCGCCAAGGAAATCGGCGACCGCATCCTCACCGAAGCCTGGAATGAACAGCGCCAGGCCTATGCCGAAAGCTTCGGCGGACGCGACCTCGATGCCAGCGTACTGCTGATGGTGGAAGTGGGCCTGATCTCGCCCACCGATCCGCGCTTCATCTCCACCGTGGAAGCGCTGGAGAAGTCCCTCTGCGACGGCCCCTACATGCGCCGCTACGAAGCGCCGGATGATTTCGGCCGTCCCGAGACCGCCTTCAACATCTGCACCTTCTGGCGCATCGACGCGCTGGCGCGCATCGGCCGCAAGGAGCAGGCGCGCGAGATCTTCCAGGCCATGCTGGATGCCCGCAACCACCTGGGCCTGCTGTCCGAGGATACGCATCCGGTCACGCGCCAGATGTGGGGCAACTTCCCGCAGACCTATTCGATGGTGGGCATCATCAACTGTGCGATGCGCCTGTCGGCGTCGTGGGAGGCGGTGATCTGATGGGCAGACTCGTCGTCGTTTCCAATCGCCTCGCCGATCCCCGCAAGCCGGCTGCCGGCGGGCTGGCCGTCGCGCTTGGCGAGACCCTCAAGAAGACTGGCGGACTCTGGTTCGGCTGGAGCGGCAAGGTCGTCGAGAACGGCACGCCCGGCGAGGGCGAGCTGCGCGTCAATCAGGCCGGCCCGGTCACCCTGGCCGAACTCGACCTGTCGCAGGAAGATCATGATGCCTACTATCGCGGCTACGCCAATGGCGTGCTGTGGCCGGTCTTCCACTATCGGCTGGACCTGGCGCATTTCGAGGCAGGCCACCTGGGCGGCTATCGCCGGGTCAATCAGCTCTTCGCGCGTAAATTGTTTCCGCTGTTGAAGCGCGATGACATCGTCTGGATCCACGATTACCACCTCATCCCGCTGGCCGCCGAACTGCGCGCCATGGGCTGCGAGGCGCGCATCGGCTTCTTCCTGCACATCCCGCTGCCGCCGCCGCCGATCCTGACTGCCATCCCTTCGCATGAATGGCTCATGCGCGCACTGTTTGCCTATGACCTGGTGGGCTTCCAGAACCATGCCGACCTGCAGCACTTCGCCCAGTACGTGCAGGCCGAAGCGACCGCCGAGCCGGTCGGTCCCAACCAGTTCCGCGCCTTCAACCGCACGGTACATGCCAATGCCTTCCCGATCGGCATTGACGTGGCCGAATTCCAGCGCCTGGGCCAGGCCAAGGAAGCGCGCGATACCTATGAAAGCACCAAGGCCGAGTACTCACGCCGGCGCTTGCTGATCGGCGTCGACCGGCTGGATTATTCCAAGGGCCTGCCGCAGCGCATCCGCGCCTTCCGTGAACTGCTGCGCCTGTATCCGGAAAACCGCCACAGCGCCACCTTGCTGC
>NZ_DBIC01000270.1:0-27712 GCF_002296545.1 Herbaspirillum sp. UBA812
TGCCCATGGTGTTGCAGGTACCGGGCGCGCGGGTCATGCGCGATTCCAGAGCGATCCACTCTTCCTTGTCGATGTTGCCGGCCACGTACTCATCCCAGAATTTGCGGGTGTGGGTGCCGGCACCGACCACCTGTCCGTTGTAGCGGTCGCTGAGCATCGGGCCGGCGGGTACGTAGAGGCAAGGCAGATCAGCAGAGAGCGCGCCCATCATGAGGCCGGGCGTGGTCTTGTCGCAACCGCCCATGAGGATGGCACCGTCGATCGGCAGCGAACGCAGCAGTTCCTCGGTTTCCATGGCCAGCATGTTGCGGTAGATCATGGTGGTGGGCTTGACCATCACTTCGCCCAACGACATGGCGGGCAACTCCACCGGCAGGCCGCCGGCCATCAGGATGCCGCGCTTGACCACCTCGGCGCGTTCGCGCAGGTGGGCGTGGCAGGGCGAGAGATCGCTCCAGGTGTTGATGACCGCGATGACCGGCCGGGTCATGAAATCTTCCCGGCGCAATCCCATCTGCTGCAGGCGCTGGCGGTGGGCGAAGGAGCGCATGTCGTCCGGAGCGAGCCAGCGTTGACTGCGCAGGTCAGCCAGTTGTTTGCGTTTTTCTTGCATGATGTAGAAGCGTTGAAATCAGGTTGGGGAAAGCGCCGGGGCCACCAGGCTGCCGCCGGCCACCAGCAATAACAGGAACACGATGCGTCGCACCGTCAGCGGTGACCACTGCGGGGGATGGCGGCGTGCCAGCCAGGTCACGCCCAGCACCACCGGCAGCGCTTCCAGGCTCAGCGCCAGCGATGCATGGTCGAAGCGGCCCTGAGCCAGCACGATCACCAGCCGCAGTACGGCGTTGACGGCAAAGAGCAGCACCAGCGTGTCGCGCACGACGACGCGGTCCAGCGGTTGCCGGTACAGGTGGAACACCATCGGCGGACCGGCACTGGCGAAGACGCCGCCCATGATCCCGGAGAGCACGCCGAAAAAGGCGAAGGAGGGCGCAGACGAGAGCTGCTCGCGCACCTGCGTCCGCAACACCAGCAACAAGCTGCACGCCAGAATGGCCAAGCCCAGCGCCAGCCGCAGCACGCCGATGGCATGATCCGACATCCAGGCCAGCAGGCAGGCGCCCAGCCCCACGCCGATCAGGCTGCTGCCGAAGGCCGGCACGATCAGCGCACGCGGCAGGCCCGGTGCGGTGCGCACGATCACCGCCGCATTGGCCAGCACCATGACGGTCACGACATTGGCCGCCACCGCCAGCGGGGCCAGGTGCAGCATCGCCACCAGTCCCAGCAGCACCAGCCCGAAGGCAAACCCGGTGAGGCTCTGCACGAAGGTCGCCAGCGCCACGCAAGCGACGAAGAGCAGATGGCTGCCGATGCCGTTGAGCAGCATCAGAGACTCCGCGCCAGCGCCAGGAATTGCTCGGCGCGTGCTGCGCCTGCCCGTACGAAGACCGGCGGCTGGCCCAGCGGTGCAGCCACTTGCACGCGCTGGCCGCCAGCGTGGCGCTGACCGCTCCACAGATGCAGCCAGTCATCGCCCAGGGGCAGGTAGGCACTCCAGCAGTTGGCCTCCGCCGCATGCACGGGCGCGACCAGCAAGTCGGGACCATAGAGATACTGGTCCTGTATGGCGTAGGTGGCGCGGTCCTGTTCGTAATGCAGGAACAGCGGACGCTGCAGCGGCAGGCCACGGGTGGCAGCTTGTTCGGCCAGTTCCTCCACGTAGGGCTTCAGGCCGACGAACAGACGCGTCATCCGGGCAAAATGCGCCAGCACAGCCGGGTCCTGCCAGAACTGGAAGTTCTCGTCGGGACGGTTGCCTTCGTGGGTGCGCATCATGGGGGTGAAGACCGCCATCTCGGCCCAGCGCTGGAACAGTTCCGGCGTGCGGCGGTTGCCGAACAGGCTGGTGTAGCCGCCGATATCGCTGTGGTGGTAGGCATTGCCCAGCAGGCCCGATGAGAGCGCGCCGCAGATCACGGTCTGCAGACCGTCATGACGGCTGAAGTCGACCGATTGGTCGCCCGCCCACAGCAGCGGGCAGTGCGCCTGTACACCGGTATAGCCGGCGCGCATGAAGAACACCGCGTCGCCGGTACGCCCGGCGTCGGCGATGGCGCGGGCGTTGACCTCGGCCCACAGCGTGGGCCAGGCATTGTGCATCAGCATGGCTGACTGGCCATTGGCCAGAGTGACATCGGTGGGCAGGTATTCGCCGAAGTCGGCCATCCAGCCATCCAGGCCCTGGTCAAGCATCTCGTCGCGGATGACGCGCTGCTCGAACCAGCGCGCGGCTTCCGGCTGGGTGAAATCGACCACGCCGCAATCGAATTCACCGAAGTCGACCAGATAGTCGCTGCCATCGGCGTGGGTCGCCAGGAATCCCTGGGCGTGTGCTTCGCCATAAAGCGCACCATCCACGCACAGATAGGGATTGACGTAGCCGAGGAAGCGCACGCCCTCCTGCTTCAATTGCGCCAGCCAGTCGGCGTGGCCGGGATAGCGCTGCGCGTTCCAGCGCCAGTCCCAGAACAGGCGCTTGCCGAACGAGGTCTGACGGATACCGACCCAGTCCTCGCACCACAGGCCGCTGACGGCCAAGCCTGCGCTGCGGCTCTGCTCAAGGATGGTGGCGGCATGTTCGCGGCCATTCTTCAGGCCGAGAATGGCCCCGTCGAGTACCCACGAAGGCAGGCGCGGCTGGCGGCCGAAGCGCTGCGAGATGCGTTCCACCAGGGTCGGGAAATCATCGGCCAGCAGGAATTCGATGCGCTCGGGGATGGCCCAGAATTGCAGCTCGTGATACGTTCCGGCGCGAAAATCGAAGTCGGCATAGGCGGTGGTGTCGGCGTGCAGGCAATAGCGCTGCGACGACACGAAGCTCGGTTGCGGATAATTGGTGTGGTAGTAGTCGCCACCGGCCTTGGCGGTGACGTCGGCCTGCCAGGTCAGGTAGGTACTCTTGTCTCGTCCGACGCCTGGCTCGGAGGTCCACAACGGAAAATGACGGCCGCGCAGGTCGAAGTAGGACATCTGCTCGCCACACCCCCAGACGTGTTCCTCGGTCTGGGCCGGCACGCGCCACCAGAGGCGGTTGGCGATGGCGCCAGCGGTGCTGCCCGACTGTGCGCACAGGCTGAACTGCACGCCATGGGCCTGACGGGTCGCCATCAGTACCAGCTCGGGCTCGCTGTGGGCATCGCGGGCAAAGCTGACCTGCACGCAGCCATCGGCCTGCACCGTGTGCTGTGCGTAGCGCAGGGCAATGCGCTCCTCGACGTAATCGCTGATGTCGAAATTGCCGCGATACATGGCCACGCTCTCCCGGCCATAGCCGATGAAGACCGCCGGCGCCTGTGGCGAATGGGCAAGCAGCAGGCGGCCCGCCACGTCCAGTTCGAGCCGGCCATCCTCATGCTGGGTCCAGCGCATGGTATTTCCAGTGTGTGTCATTGCATTCCTTGCTTGGTTCGGTTCAGCGGATAGCCGCGGCAGCGCGGGCGCGGCCAGCATCGGCGGCATGGACGCGACGGCGCAGCACCACCAGCAGCAACACGGCCACGGCCCAGGTCAGGCCCATCCACAGGTAGTACTGCTGGGTCACGCCACCGGCGCGCGCCACGCCCAGCGGCGAGAAGGTCAGGTAGACACTCACCAGCAGGGCCATCAGCAGCACGCTCATGCGACTGGCATAGCGCCAAGGCGTGAGATCGCCATGCTGACGGATATGCGCCTGGTAGGGCTGCGCGCGGCGGAAGAACTGGCCCAGCACCAGCATGAGCAGCACTTCGGTGACGAACAGCATGCCCATGATGTGGATGAAATGAATGCCATAAGTGCTGTCGACCTTGAAGACGAAGATCAGCAGGGTGTAGGCGATCACATGCAGCAACAACACGATCTTGGCAGGCAGTGCATCGATGCGGCCATTGAAAAAGCCCATCAGCACCACCGCAATGATGGGAATGTTGAAGAAGCCGCTGAAGCGGCGCATGACCGTGTAGATGCCGTCGGGCGCGAACATCAGCAGCGGAGCGATCAACAGCGAGATCACAGCCACTGCGATGCTGGCCATCTTGCCCACGCGAATCATCTTCTCGTCGCTGGCATCGGGTTTCCAGACGCGATAGAAGTCGAAGGCGATCAGGGTCGCGGTACTGTTGATGACGGCATTGAAGTGGCTCATCACGGTACCGAACAGCACGGCCACGAAGAAGCCCTTGGCCCACCACGGCAGCAGGTCGGCCACCAGTTGCGGATAGGCCAGGTCGGGACGCGCCAGGGGGTTGCCGGCATACAGGTGATAGGCGATCACACCGGGCATCAGCATGATGATGGGCACCATCAGTTTGAGCAGCCCCGACAGCAGCACTCCCTTCTGCCCTTCGGCCAGATTCTTGGCCGCGAAGGTGCGCTGGATGATGGACTGGTTGGTGCACCAGTAGAACAGGTTCGCAAAGATCATGCCGGTGAAGACGGTGCCGAACGGGACTGAATCATGCGCCCCGCCAATGGCCGACAACTTCTCCGGCGCTTCGGTGGCGACCACGTGCAGGCCGGCAAAAAAATCGCCCTGGCCCAGTGCCAGCAGCCCGAGCGCCGGCACCATCAGTCCGGCGATGAGCAGACCCACGCCGTTGATGGTGTCGGATACGGCCACCGCACGCAGGCCGCCGAAGACTGCATAGAGCGCACCGATGACACCGGAGATCCACACCAGTGCGGTAATGGTGACCGGATAGGAGGTGCCGAATGCCTGCTGGACGCCGAACACCTGGTTGAAGGTGATGGCCCCCAGGTACAGGCCTGAGGGATTGACCACCAGCATGTAGCTGATGACAAAGAAGGCACTGACGACGCGGCGGGTGGTGGCGTCAAAGCGCTCTTCAAGGAACTGCGGCAGGGTCGAGAAGCCGCCGCGCAGATAGCGCGGCAGGAAGAACATGGCCAGCGCCACTGTCGCCACCGCAGCGGTGCACTCCCAGGCCATGGCCGAGAGATTGTGGGCGTAAGCGTCGCCGTTCAAGCCCACCAGCTGTTCCACCGACAGGTTGGTGAGCATCATGGAGCCGGCGATGAACCAGCCATTGAGTCCGCCGCTGGCCATGAAGTAGCCGCGCGCGCCGACATCCTTGGCGCGCCGGGTGAACAGGTACGACACATAGGCCACCAGTGCCGTAAAGAGGATGAAGCTGAGTAGGGTAATGATGATCGTCTCCTTGTAGTTTCTTCATTCTTTCTTCGGGCCGTCTCGACGGACTGGCCCTGTCGTCATGCTGCAAGGGCTGGCATTCAGGCCACCTGCAGGCAGAGGTATTTCAGTTCCAGATACTCCTCGATACCGTACTTCGATCCTTCGCGACCCAGGCCCGACTGCTTGACGCCACCGAACGGTGCCTCCGCCGTGGAGATGAGACCGGTGTTGACGCCCACCATGCCGAACTCCAGCGCCTCGGCGACGCGCCAGACTCGGGCCATGTCGCGGGTGTAGACATAACTGGCCAGGCCATATTCGGTATCGTTGGCCTGGCCGATGACTTCCTCTTCGCTTTCGAAGCGCAGCACGGGTGCCACCGGTCCGAATATCTCTTCGCATGCCACGCGCATGGACGGCTTCACGCCGGTCAGCACGGTGGGCGCGAAGTAGCGCGCCTGTTCATCGCCTTCCAGTACCACCGGAGTGCCGCCGCAGACGATGCGCGCGCCCTGGCTGCGCGCGTCCTCCACCAGTTCGCTGATCTTCTCCAGCGCGCGGGCATCGATGAGCGGCCCGATCTGGGTACGCGGTGCGCGGCCATCGCCCAGCACCAGCTTGCTGGCACGGCTGGCCAGGCGCTCGACGAAGGCATCGTAGAGACCGGCCTGCACGTACATGCGGTTGCTGCATACGCAGGTCTGGCCGCCATTGCGGTACTTGGAAATCATGGCGCCCTCGATCGCCGCGTCCAGATCGGCGTCGTCGAAGACGATGAAGGGTGCATTGCCGCCCAGCTCCAGCGACAGCTTCTGGATGTGACCGGCCCCCTGCGCCATCAAGCGCGCACCGACAGCGGTCGATCCAGTGAAGGACAGCTTGCGCACCACCGGGTTGCCGGTCAGCTCGGCACCGATGGCTTCGGGATGGCCGGTCACCACATTGAGCACACCCGGCGGAATGCCGGCGCGCTCGGCCAGTGCCACCATGGCAAGCGCCGAATACGGTGTCTGGCTGGCCGGCCGGATCACCATGGTGCATCCCGCAGCCAGTGCCGGCGCGGCCTTGCGGGTGATCATCGCTGCCGGGAAATTCCACGGCGTGATGGCTGCGCATACGCCAACAGGCTGGCGCAGCGTGAGCAGACGACGGTCATTGGAGGGGCTGGCGATGACATCGCCGTTGATACGGCGCGCCTCTTCGGCAAACCATTCGATGAAGCTGGCGGCAAAGGCGATCTCGCCACTGGCCTCGGACAGCGGCTTGCCCTGCTCGGCGGTCATCAGCAAAGCCAGGTCTTCCTGGTTTTCGATCAGCAGCGCGTGCCAGCGGCGCAGCAGCGTGGCGCGTTCCTTGGCGGTACGCGCGCGCCAGCCGGGCAAGGCCGCTTCCGCAGCCTGCACGGCGGCGCGGGTCTCGGCCGTCCCCATGGCCGGCACCGTGCCCAGGATCAGGCCGGTGGCAGGATCCGTGACGGCGATGGTCGTGCCATCCAGGGCATCCTGCCAGTGGCCGCCAATGGGGCATTGCATCCGGAACAGGTCGGGATCGTGGAGCGAAAGCATGTGATGAAGATCCTTGGAGAGTGAAAGTGGTTCGATACTGGAGGCCGTTGCCGGCTCACCCGCGCCAGCGCGGCTCGATGCAGCCGGGCACGTCGGTACGCATGGCAAACAAGCCGCCGGCCAGCGGCTGCTGCGCCAGCTCTTCGCCGGGCCGACCGGCACGGGCGCTGGTGATGAAGAGCGTACGCAGGTCGGCACCGCCAAAGGCGCACATGGTGGGGCACTGCACGGGCAAGGGATAGCGCGCCACGACGCTGCCGTCAGGGGCAAATCGCACAAGTCGACCGCCTTCGTAGAAGGCGCTCCAGTAATGTCCTTCGGCATCGACCGCAGCACCATCGGGGCGGCCCCGGTCCGTGGCCGTGGGAGTGATGGTGGCCCAGACCTGGCGCGGCCCGCAGTCACCGGTGATCGGATCATAGCTGCGCCGCCAGATGACGAAATTGGGGGTGTCGGAATGGTACATCCAGCGTCCGTCGGGGCTGAAGGCCAATCCGTTGGAAGTGAGCAGGCCATCAGCCAGTACCTCCAGAGCGCCGGAGGGGCGCAGGCGATAGAGGTGGGCACGCGCGCCGGACTTCGGTTCGTCGATGGTGCCGGCGAGGAAGCGCCCGGCCGGATCACAGCGACCGTCATTGAAGCGACTGCCGGCCTGATCTTCAGGATTGACGGCCAGTTGCTGCTGCAGCTGCCCTGCTCCGTCCAGTTCCCACAGACCTGAGCGCAGCCCGGCGATGTAGCCGCCGTGCTCACCCAGCGATACGCAGCCAATCGCTTCCGGCAGAGTGACGTAGCTGTCCTCGCCGGTGGCGGGATCATAGCGGTGCAATCGCTGCTCCAGGATATCCACCCAGACCAGATGCTGACGCTGCTCATCCCAGCGCGGGCATTCGCCCAGCGCGGCGGCGGCAGGCAGGACGCAGACCGGCTCGAAAACGGGCACGCCCTCAAGCAGCACCTGCAGCGGGCGCGGTACAGCGGGGACGGCTGCGGCGGCGAGTGAATTCAACATCCTGTGTCCTGCATGAAAGTGAGGGGAATGAGCACAGAAACACGCTTTCGCAGCGCTGCGAAATAATAGCGCTGCGAAATTGTCCTTGTCAATTGGAATTGGCACCGGCATGCGGGCAGCGGAAATCGGCCAAGGGAACTCCCCGCCCCCCGTGGAGAGCGGCCGGACAAGCAGCGCATGACTGGGGGACCTGCTGCGTCTAAAATGGCCGCTTGATGCACTGTTGCGGCCCGGCCGCCCTCACCGTCCCATGTCCCAGAACAACAAGACCGCCGCGCGCAGCCGGCGCGGCACCAATCGCGTCACGATGGAAGATGTCGCCGCGCGCGCCAAGGTCTCGGCCAGTTCGGTCTCGCTGTACCTGCGCAATCCCGAGGCTGTCTCGCCGCGCCTGTCGCCGCGCATCAAGCGCGCCATCGACACCCTGGGCTATGTGCCCAACAAGCTGGCGGGCAGCCTGGCGGCGGCGCGCACGCGGGCGATCGGCGTGATCGTGCCCTCGCTGGGCAACGCCTTCTTCACCGAGACGGTGGCGGCCTTGCAAAAGGAATTTGATCGCCACGACTACCAACTGCTGCTGGGTGCGACCGAATACGACCTGGAGCGTGAAACCGAGCTGGTGCGTACTTTCCTCTCCTGGTCGCCAACGGCGCTGGTGGTAACCGGCTGTCATCACAATGAAGCCACGCGCACCTTGCTGCGCATGGCCGACACCCCCGTGGCGGAAATGTGGGAGATCGGCGAAGAGCCGTTTCATTTGCAGGTCGGTTTTTCCCACGTGGCGGTGGGCGAAGTGATGGCGGCGCACCTGCATCAGCAGGGTGCCACCCGTATCGCCTTCGTGGGGGCGCGCATGGACGCCGACCGGCGCGCCGGTCAACGGCGCGATGGATTTTGCCAGGCACTGGCACGGCATGGCATCAAACCGTTGGTGATCGATACCGGCAATGATGTGTCACCTGCTGCCGGCGGGCTCGCGCTACGCCAGGCCCTCAAGCAGCAGCCCGGCCTGCAGGCGGTGGCCTGCGCCAACGATGTATTGGCCCTGGGGGTACTGTTCGAGGCACAGCACCGGGGACTGGCAGTGCCGCGACAACTGGCCGTCACCGGTTTCGGCAACCTGCCGTATTCGCAGGTTTGCGTCCCCCCGCTGACCACGGTACAACCGCATGCGGCGGAAATCGGTCTGCGCGTGGCGCAAGAACTGCTGGCGCAACTTCAGCGCGACGAAGCGCCTGAACAGGAAGAGGAGAGTGACGATGGCGCCACCAAGGTGGTCGATGTCGGTTTCGAACTGATCCTGCGCCAGAGTTCGAGCCATCGCTTCAAATGAAACAGGCCGGCAGATGCCGGCCTGTTTCAATCAATGCTCGTCAGAGCTTTTCGGTCTCCCCGCTCTTGGGCTGCCATTTCATGAGCCGTTTCTCGATCACCCCCACGGCCAGGTCCAGTACCAGCGCAAAGATGGTCAGCACGACGATGCCGGCAAAGACGGTGTTGATGTCGAAGCTGCCCTCGGCCTGCAGGATCAGGTAGCCCACGCCACGCGCCGAGCCCAGGTATTCACCGACCACCGCCCCGACGAAGGCCAGACCGATGGAAGTGTGCAGACTGGAAAACACCCATGAAGTGGCCGAAGGCAGGTAGACCGTACGCAGCAGCTGCCGTGCATTGGCACCCAGCATGCGGGCATTGGCCAGCACCACCGGGCTGACTTCCTTGACGCCCTGGTAGACGTTGAAGAAGACGATGAAGAACACCAGCGTCACCGCCAGCGCCACCTTGGACCAGATGCCCAGGCCGAACCACATCGCGAAGATCGGCGCCAGGATCACGCGCGGCATGGAGTTCGCGGCCTTCACATAGGGATCGAGGATGGCCGAAGCGGTCGGCGAGAGCGCCAGCCACAGGCCGATGGCCAGGCCGAAGACGGTGCCGATGAGGAAGGCCAGAACGGTTTCGGTCAGCGTGATCAACAGGTGTGAATAGATTTCTGCCGGGAAGCTGAGCGTGAAGAAGGTGGTGTCGCCCATGCCCACTTCCAGCGAGCCGCTGCCCACGGTGAACCATTCCCAGATGCGCTGCGCCACCTTCAGCGGTTCGCCGAAGAAGAAGGCGGTCTGCGGATTGCGCGTGGCCACGTGCCAGACCAGCAGCACCACGGCCAATACCATCAGCTGCCAGAAACGGATGTTCTTGTGATTCGGTTTAAATAATTTCCACATGATGCTGATTCTCTTCCCTGATCTTTTCGGTACGGCTTACGCTGCGCGCTTTTGTTGTTGGTAGCCCTTGAGCACTTCATCGCGCAGCACGTCCCAGATCTGCTGGTGCAGTTCGACGAAACGCGGATGCATGCGGATCTCGGCGACGTCGCGCGGGCGCGGCAGGTCGATCCTGAATTCACCGATGGGATGCGTGCCGGGGCCGGCCGCCAATACGATCACGCGGTCGGACATGGCGATGGCTTCATCCAGATCGTGGGTAATGAAGAGGACGGCTTTCTTCTTGGCATTCCACAGGTCCAGTACTTCGTTTTCCATCAGCTGGCGGGTCTGGATATCGAGCGCGGAGAAGGGTTCGTCCATGAGGATGATGTCCGGGTCCAGGATCAGCGTCTGCGCCAGTGCCACGCGCTTGCGCATGCCGCCGGAGAGCTGGTGCGGATAGCGGTCGCCGAAGCCTTGCAGGCCCACACGCGCCAGCCATTGTTCGCCCAGTTCTTGTGCCGCCTTTTCCTCATGGCCGCGATACTGCAGGCCGGCGATCACGTTCTGCAGCGCGCTGCGCCAGGGCATCAGCGCCTCGGCCTGGAACATGTAGCCGGCGCGGCGGTTGATGCCCTTGAGTTCCTCACCGAATACCTTGACGCTGCCCGAGGACGGTTGCAGCAATCCGGCCCCGACATTGAGCAAGGTGGACTTGCCGCAGCCGGTGGGGCCGACCACCGAAACGAATTCACCCGGCGCAATCGAGAGGTCGGTATTGGCCACGGCGGTGTAGCGCTGGGAACGGTCGTCCTTGGAGACGAAGGTGCAGGTGATGTTGTCGAACTGGAGTGCTGGCGTCATGGTGGTGCGGGCGGTTGCGGCCCGGTTGGAGGAGACGAAAGAACTTGAAAGGAAACTCAGCGCTCCCGGCCCAAGATGCGCAAATGCCCGTTGCCGGGCATTTGCGGTGCGTTCGCACGGGCCGGGAGCGCCGGGCCTGTGCTTACTTGTACTTGGCGTTGGCCTTCTGCACGAAGGAATTGGTGAAGGTCTTGGACAGATCGATCTGCTTGTCCGCCAGCGAGGGCTCGAAGGCCTTCAGCGTGCGCAGCGCGGTATCCGGACCGCCCGGCGGGAAGTAGCCGTCCGGCGAAATGGCCTGGCGCACCTTCATGAAGGCATCGATGTAGAGCGAACGGTCGCCCAGCAGATAGCTTTCCGGCACGGCCTTGATGATGTCGGAGGGACCGGCCTTCTGGATCCACTTCAGCGCGCGCACCATGGCATTGGTCAGGGCTTGCGTGGTATTGGGATACTTCTGCACGAAGGCCGCCGGTGCATACAGGGTTGCCGCCGGCATCGGGCCACCGAAGACATCATTGGTGTCCTTCAGGGTACGGGTGTCGGCGACGACCTTGATCTCGTTGTTCTGCTCCAGCATGGAGATGACCGGATCGAGGTTGGCAATCGCGTCGATCTGGCCCGAGCGGATCGCCGAGATGGCACCGGCTGCCGCCCCCACGCCGATGAAGGAAACGTCGGTAGGCTTCAGGCCCGCCTTGGCCAGCACGTAGCTGGCCATGATGCTGGTGGAGGAGCCCGGTGCGGTCACGCCGATCTTCTTGCCCTTGAGGTCGGCCACGGTCTTGTAGTTGGGCATGGTCTTGTTGTTGACCGCCAGCACGATCTGCGGGGCCCGGCCCTGCAGCACGAAGGCGACGATGGGCTGGTTCTTGGCCTGCATGTTGATGGTGTGTTCAAAAGCGCCCGAGACCACGTCGGCGCTGCCGCCCACCATGGCCTGCAGCGCCTTGGCACCACCGGCGAAGTCGGAGATCTCGACCTGCAGGCCCTCATCCTTGAAATAGCCGAGCTGCTCGGCAATGGTCAGCGGCAGGTAGTAGAACAGGTTCTTGCCACCCACGGCGATGGAGACCTTGGGTTTTTCCAGCGCCTGCGCGCCGGCGCTGCCGTTGAATGAAAAATAGCCGGCCAGGAACAGGCCAGCGGCGATCAGCAATTGCTTCCAGCTCAATTTCATTGTGTCTCCTCCGTGTGTGGATGGGGGGTGCTGCTTGTTGTCCAGCTTGTTGCAGGCGACCCCGTGCCGGTGCCTGCCTTTGTCATGCTGCTTCAGACCACGCCTGCGTCCCGCAGCTTCTTGATGTGGGCCTCATCATACCCCAGCGATTGCAGGATTTCATCGCTGTGGGCACCCAGCTCCGGGCCCAGCCATCGGGTCTGGCCGGGCGTCTCCGACATCTTGGGCGTAATGCCCGGCAGCTTGACCGGCGTGCCATCGGCGAACTGGTGCTGCTCGAACATGTCGCGCGCCAGGAATTGGGCATCGTTCATCATGTCCTTGACGGAGTAGATCTTG
This sequence comes from Herbaspirillum sp. UBA812, assembly GCF_002296545.1. Taxonomy (NCBI): domain Bacteria; kingdom Pseudomonadati; phylum Pseudomonadota; class Betaproteobacteria; order Burkholderiales; family Oxalobacteraceae; genus Herbaspirillum; species Herbaspirillum sp. UBA812. The sequence goes on from NZ_DBIC01000270.1 coordinate 12,365, forward strand.
CCGACCGGGACGTCAGCTGCCTGCAACGTGGCCAGGGCCGAATCGATGGTCTGCGTGCTGCACCACTGCTGGATGGCGGCATCGATTTCTTCGGTGCGCGGCACGCGGCCATCGTTGCGTGCCAGGCCCGGATCATTGGCCATGTCGTCGCGGCCGATGGCACTCATCAGACGTTTGAAGATGGCATCGCCATTGCCGGCGATGACGATGTTCATGCCTTCGCCGGTGGTGTAGGTGTTGGAGGGGACGATGCCGGGCAACGCACCGCCGGTGCGTTCACGCACCACGCCGGCGAAATCGAACTCGGGCACCATCGATTCCATCATGTTGAAGACCGCTTCGTACAAGGCCACGTCGACCATCTGGCCCTGCCCTGCCACGCAGTCCGCACCGGACTTGCCGTTCCAGCGGCCACCGCTGACATCGCGATGGCGCAGCGCCATCATGGCCCCGATCACACCGTGCAGCGCGGCGATGGAATCGCCGATGGAAATGCCGATGCGTACCGGCGGCCGGTCCGGATGGCCGGAGACGTAGCGGATCCCGCCCATCGATTCGCCGATGGCACCGAAGCCCGGCAGGTCGCGCAGCGGGCCGGTCTGGCCGTAGCCGGACAGGCGCACCATGATGGTGGCGGGATTGAGTTGCTTCAGGTCCTCATAGCCGAGTTTCCATTTCTCGAGCACGCCGGGGCGGTAGTTCTCGATGATGACATCGGCGTCCAGCGCGAGCTGGCGGGCGATCTCCTGGGCGCGCCCGTCCTTCATGTTCAGGGTGATGCTCTTCTTGTTGCGCGCCTGGACCGACCACCACAGCGAAGTGCCGTCCTTGAGCACGCGCCAGTGACGCAGGGGATCGCCATCACCGGGCGCTTCGATCTTGATGACCTCGGCCCCGAACTCGGCCAGCATGCGCGAACAGAAAGGACCCGCAATCAGCGTGCCCAGTTCAAGAACCTTGATGCCGGCCAGCGGGCCGGGCTTGGATGTGGCTGTGCTCATCGTGCTTGCACCGGATGCCTGGCAGGCGCGGCCTGCGCGGGCGCTCCGGTGTTCTCCTCTTGGTCGATGCTGCGGACCGGGCTCTTGTGGGGTATTGGCCAGTGTCCTGGAATGCGATGGATTCGGGTGATGCTGCGCGGCGGGCGAAGAGCAGTGCGCGGTATGTGGATAGGTCACCCCCTTGCGGCTCCTGGCCTGACGTCGTACGTGCACGCCGGCAAGCCCACATTCTATTGCAGCATGCGCGCGATGTCGCGCATTTTGACCTGCATCGGCGACGTCATGCCTGCAAGTTTTTCATCTGAAAACGATCTCGTCCGCGTTTCGTACGGATCTTGCGGTCGCCTCGGGTTCAGGTCGAACGGCGATCCAGCATGGCGCGGGCGATGGTGCCGGCGTCCACGTATTCCAGTTCGCCCCCGACCGGTACGCCGCGCGCCAGGCGGCTCACCTTCAGGCCGCGGGCCTTGAGCGTTTCGCTGATGTAGTGGGCGGTGGCTTCGCCTTCGTTGGTGAAGTTGGTGGCCAGCACCACTTCGCTGACTACGCCATCGGTGGCACGGGTGATGAGTTTTTCGAGATGGATGTCGCGCGGGCCGATGCCGTCCAGCGGCGAGAGCCGGCCCATGAGCACGAAATAGAGGCCTTTGAAGGTCAGGGTCTGCTCGATCATGACCTGGTCCGAGGGCGACTCCACCACGCACAGCTGGGTGTGATCGCGCTGGCTGTCCTGGCAGGTCTCGCAGACGACCTGCTCGGTGAAGGTATTGCACAGGGCGCAGTGACGGATGGTCTCCAGCGCCTTGGTGAGCGACTGGCTCAGGCCGGCGGCGGCGTCGCGGTCGTGCTGCAGCAGGTGGAAAGCCATGCGCTGCGCGGTCTTGGGGCCGATGCCGGGCAGCCGGCGCAGCGATTCGGTCAGGAGGGTGAGACTGGAGGGCGTTTTCAATTGCGGTCTACGGAATAGCGGAAGGCTTCGAGTGCCTCGGCCGTCATGGAGGGGACGAATTCGATGATCTCGTATTCGGCCACGCCGCCGATGAAGAAGGGATCGGATTCCATGATGGCTTCGATCTCGGCACGGTCGGCACAGTCGGCAATGATGATGCCGCCGGTACGCGGCACCTTGCGGCCGGACATCAGGAATACGCCTTCGGCATATTGCTGGTTGAGGAATTTCTTGTGCGCGGTCAGCAAGGAATCGATTTCGCTTGCCGGCTTGGTGTACGTGATCGAGACGATGAACATGGTGCCTCCACTAAGCAATCCTGCATTCCATCAGAATCAGACTGTCCTGCGCGATGCTGCCTGCGCCCGGCGGTCGCAGCCACCGGGCAGGCACAGCATCAGAACGGCATCTTGAAGCCCGGGGGCAGCGGCATGCCGGCGGTCACGCCGGACATCTTTTCCTGGGCGGTGGCTTCGGCCTTGCGTACGGCGTCGTTGAAGGCAGCGGCGACCAGGTCTTCCAGCATGTCCTTGTCGTCCGCCAGCAGCGACGGGTCGATGGAGACGCGCTTGACGTCGTTTTTACAGGTCATCACCACCTTCACCAGGCCGGCGCCGGACTGGCCCTCGACTTCGATGCTGGCCAGCTGTTCCTGGGCCTTCTTCATGTTGTCCTGCATGGCCTGTGCTTGCTTCATCAGACCTGCCAGTTGACCTTTCATCATGCTCATTGCTCCTTGTTTCAATTCACGGAATTCTATCGCGTTTGGCTCGGCGGCCGGCAATCTCGCCAGCAGCGCCGTGCACGTCTCACAACGCCTGGATTGACCCCGGCACGATGGTGGCGCCGAACTCGCGCATCATGCTCATCACGAAGGGATCGCTCTTCATCTTCTGTTCGGCCTTGCGCTGGCGCTCGGCCCGTTCGGCCTCGGCCACCGCGTTGGCGGTATCGGAGACGGCACCGATCTCGGTCTCGACGCGGATTTCCTTGCCGAAACGCTCGGACAGGGCGGCGATCAGTTTTTCGATACTGCCCGAGGAGCGCAAGGTTTCCAGCGGGATACGCAGATGGAAGCACACATTGCCCCCATTGAGCGCTTCACAGCGTACCAGTTCACTCTGAAATGCCATCTGGTGCGCCACGCCGCGCAGCGTGGTGAGGCTGGCAGCCAGCGTCGGCCAGTGGCCATCCCAGCCCAGTTCGGCGGCGATGCGCGCGGTTTCCTGCTGCTGTGCGGGGGTGGCGGCCGGGCGCTGGGGCGCGGGGGGTTCTGCGGAGGCCGGTGCCGCAGGAGCTGGGGCAGCGGCGGGAGCAGCCTGCATGCGTTGCTCCGCGAACTCCGGCATGGGGGCGGACGGCGGCATGGCGGAGGCACCGGTGTCATCTTCCCAAGGCGGGATGGAATCGAACGGCGGCGGTTCCGGCATGTCCGGCGGCATGGCGGAGGCGGCACGGACAGCCTTGGGAGCCGGTGCCGCTGCGGCAGCTGGAGCGGCGGCCGGCGCGCTGGCCATCGGCGCAGCTGCTGCCGGGACCACTGAGGGTGCCGGGGCTGGCGTAGCCGCTGCGGGTCGGGCAGCGCCCTTGCCGCCCTTGCCACCACGCAAGGCCATCAGTGCAGCTTCACGGGCGGATGTCGGGGCTGCGGGGGCTGCGGGGGCTGCAGGTGCCGCAGGCATCGGTGCTGCTGGTGCGGGCGCCGCTGCTGCCATCGGGTTTGGGGCAGGCGCTGACGCCGGTGCGGCCGGCGCAGCAGCGGGTACAGCGGCCGGTTGCGCGCGGCTGACCGGCGCACTGGTCACGGCCGCCTGCGGCGCCAGCAACGGGGCAGCCTGGCGCGGCGTGGCCGGACGAGCACCACCCGGCGCGGGCGCTGCCGGTACCGGACCGCTCGCGCTGGCGCTGACCGGGCGGAAGGCCAGCATGCGCAGGAGCGTCATGCTGAAACCTGCATATTCATCGGGGGCCAGGCCCAGTTCATTGCGGCCGTGGACGGCGATCTGGTAGAACAACTGCACATGTTCCGGACTGAACTGAGCGGACAGGCGCAGGATATCTTCACGATTGGGCAGGTCATCGGCCAGCGCCGCCGGCACTGCCTGTGCCAGTGCAATCTGGTGCAGCAGCGTGCCCAGGTCCTGCAGGGCGGCGTTGTACGACAGGCTGCGGGCGGCCATGTCATCGGCCACACCCAGCAAGGCGGCACCATCCTGCACCGCCAGCGCATCGAGGATGCGAATCAGGTAGGACTGGTCCAGCGCACCCAGCATGCCCTGCACGGCTTCCAGGGTGACCTTGCCGGCGGCGTAGGCGATGGCCTGGTCGGTCAGCGACAGCGCATCGCGCATGGAACCCGAGGCCCCTTGCGCCAGCAGGCGCAGCGCGGGCGGATCGAATTCGATGCCTTCCTGGTTCAGGATGTTGTCGAGGTGGCCGATGATGTGGCCGGGCGGCATCTGCTTGAGGTTGAACTGCAGGCAGCGCGACAGCACGGTCACGGGAATCTTTTGCGGATCGGTGGTGGCCAGGATGAACTTGATGTGCTCCGGCGGCTCTTCCAGCGTCTTCAACATGGCGTTGAAGGCGTGGTTGGTGAGCATGTGCACTTCGTCGATCATGTAGACCTTGAAGCGTGCATTCGACGGTGCATAGATGGCCTGCTCCAGCAGCTGCGCCATCTCGTCCACGCCACGGTTGGAGGCCGCATCCATTTCGATGTAGTCGACGAAGCGGCCGGCATCGATCGCCACACAGGCTTCGCACACGCCGCAGGGTGCAGCGGTGATGCCGCCGGTGCCATCAGGGCCGATGCAGTTGAGCGACTTGGCCAGGATGCGCGAGAGCGTGGTCTTGCCCACGCCGCGGGTCCCGGTGAAGAGATAGGCGTGGTGCAGCCGCTGCTGTTCGAGCGCGTGCGTCAGCGCGCGCACGACGTGTTCCTGGCCGACCAGGGTGTCGAAGCTGCGGGGACGGTATTTACGGGCGAGAACTTGATAGGACATGGAGTGGCTGCTGTGGGCTTTTTGGCTCAGGGGGGCATTTTAAGCTATTTCGCCGCCGCCAACGCCTTTGCCTGCATCCACTGCGCTGCCGTCCCTTCAAGCCGGGGCGCTGCGCGCCTTCTTGCGCTGATACATGGCGTGGTCCGCGCTGCCCATCAGGTCTGACAGATCGGCATGGCTGGCCGCATCGTACTGGGCCACGCCGACGCAGTAATCCAGCTGGTACTCGCGCCCACCGTTCTGGTTGAAGGCCTGTACGGCCTTCTGCAGATGCGACAGGACCACCGGCACATCAGTCTCGGCGGTATTGGTCAGGAACACCGCGAATTCATCCCCGCCCAGGCGGCCGACGACATCGGACTCGCGCAAGGTCGTCAGCAGCAGGCCGGCAAAATCGGCCAGCGCCAGGTCGCCGGCGGCATGGCCGAAGCGATCGTTGATCTGCTTGAAGTGATTGAGGTCGAATCCCAGCATGCAGGCCGGGCGGCCGGTGCGCTTGCTGGTGGCCATGGCATGCCGCGCCAGCGCCTCGAAGCCGCGCCGGTTGGAGACACCGGTCAGGTCGTCGATGGTGGCCAGTTTCACGGCGGCCAGCTCCTGTTCCACCATGGCGGCCAGATCCTTGAGCAGGGCCTGTTCATCCGCATCGAAGGCGCGCGGCTTGAGATCGACCAGGCACAAGGTACCCAGAGTGAAGCCACTTTCACTCTTGATGGGGCAGCCCGCATAGAAACGGATGAAGGGTTCGCCGGTGACCTGTGGATTTTCGGCAAAACGCTCATCCAGCCGGGCATCGGGCACGATGGTCATGCCTTCATGCAGGATGGCATGAGCGCAGAAAGAAATGTCGCGCGAAGTTTCCGAGGCGTCGCCCATGCCCACGCAGGATTTGAACCACTGCCGGTTGACGTCGATCATGGTCACCACCGCCATCGGCACGTCGAACAGTCGCCGCGCCAGGCGGGTCAGCCGGTCGAATCGCTCTTCGCGGGGCGTATCGAGGATGCGCAGCGAATGCAGGGCGTCGATACGGGCGGCTTCATTGGCGGGTAGCTCGGCGATTCTCATGGTCATCAGCGCAGAATGGACGTTGTTGCCGACGTTAACGACAGGCTTCGGACGACTTTAACCCCAAATTTTTGCAGAAACAAGAAATAGTTGTTCACAATTGCATATACCAATATGAATCGTGAGAACCGACTTTCGTTGACGCTTGCACCGCCGGAAACGACAGGCTCCCCAACTCCCTGGCCTGCCTTTGCATCACTTGCCGCCGGCCTTGTCCTGGGCCTTGTCAGCGCTCTTCTCTGCCGGCTTGTCGTCGCTCTTGCCGGACTTGGCCGCGCCCTCCTTGCCCTTGTTCTCAGCGCGTGAGGCTTTGCCTTCCTTGGCGGCCGGTGCAGCGGCTCCCGTCTTGGCCTGGCCGTTGACGGTCAGGCCATTGGCGGACAACTTCACGGCGGCCTTGTCCTTGATGCCCTTGACGCGCTTCTCCAGATCGGCCCAGTCCTTGAAGGCACCGCCCTTCTGGCGCTCTTCCAGGATGCGTTTGGACATCGAGGGGCCGATGCCGCGCACCCCATCCAGGGCGGCCTGGTCGGCCTTGTTGACGTCCACCTCGGCCCAGGCCAGGGCGGTGGCGGCGAAGAAGCTGAGGATGAACAGCAGGGTTTTCTTCAACATGATGTGTCCTTTCGACTTTCAACGTTCGGTTGGAGGAAAAAACAAAGGGCAGTCCACCGGAAGATGGACTGCCCTTGCTCAACGAAAACCGAACCCGCCTGTTGACCGAAATTCCGCTAGAAACAGTCCTCAAATCAGGCCGCCAGCAACTCCTCGCGCGTGACGGTGGCGGTGCCCAGCTTGCCGACCACGATGCCGCCGGCCCGGTTGGCCATGGTCACCGCATCGACCAGCGAGGCCCCTGCACCCAGCATCACGGCCAACGTACCGATGACGGTATCGCCGGCACCGGAGACGTCAAAGACTTCACGCGCCATGGTCGGGAAGTGCGTGACCTCTCCCTCGCGATACAGGCTCATGCCCTCTTCCGAGCGGGTCAGCAGCAGGGCTTCCAGGTTGAGCTCGGCACGCAGCTTCTGGGCGCGCGCGGTGAGGTCTTCCTCGTTCTTCCACTGGCCGACGATGCGCACCAGTTCCGACTTGTTGGGCGTGAGCACGGAGGCCCCGGCATAGCGCGCGAAATCGTCGCCCTTGGGATCGACCAGGATACGCTTGCCGAGCTTGCTGGCCGTCGCGATCATCTCGGCCACGTTGACCAGGCCGCCCTTGGCGTAATCGGAAAAGATGATCACATCGTAATCGGCCACCAGTGAATTGAATTGCGTGAGCTTGTCGCGCAACACCGTATCGGTAGGCGCTTCTTCAAAATCGATGCGCACCAGCTGCTGCTGGCGGCCGATCACGCGCAGCTTGACGATGGTGGAAATGCCAGGATCGCGGTTGAGATGGCTGCGAATGCCCATCTCGCCCAGCATGCTCTCCATCACGCGTGCCGGTTCATCGTCGCCGGTCACGCCCAGCAGCGCCGTCTGCGCACCCAGGCTGGCGGTATTGCGGGCCACGTTGGCGGCACCGCCCAGGCGCTCTTCCTTGCGCTCCACGCGCACCACCGGTACCGGGTCTTCCGGCGAGATGCGATTGACTTCGCCGAACCAGTAGCGGTCCAGCATGACGTCGCCCACGATGAGGATGCGGGCGGAATCCCAGGCTGCCGCGATGTTCTTGTCCACGATCTTGTCCGTCTTCAGGTTCAGGGGCGCGGCAGCTTACTGCGCGCGGGCTTGCAGGGAACGGCCGATGCCGTAGTACTCGATGCCGCTGTCGGCCATCAGCTGCGGATCGAACAGGTTGCGGCCGTCGAAGATCACCGGATGGTTCAGCGCCGCCTTGACGCGTTCCAGATCGGGGCTGCGGAAAGCCTTCCATTCGGTAACGATGGCCAGTGCATCCGCACCCTGCAGGGTATCCATCGGCGAAGCCGCAAAGCGGATCTGCTGCAGACGGTTGGACTCGTCGGCGAAGTCCAGTTCCAGCACGCGTGCAGCTTCCTTCATGGCCACCGGATCATAGACCGCCACGCTGGCACCACGGCGCACCAGTTCGCCGATCAGCACGCGCGAAGAGGCCTCGCGCATGTCGTCGGTATTGGGCTTGAAGGCCAGGCCCCAGATGGCGAAATGCTTGCCGGAGAGGTCTTCGCCGAAGCGCGTCACCACCTTCTTGCCCAGCACGTGTTTCTGCAGGTCGTTGACCTGCTCCACGGCCCGCAGGATCAGCAGCGACTGGTCATAGTCACGCGCGGTGCGTTCCAGCGCCTGCACATCCTTGGGGAAGCAGGAGCCGCCATAGCCGCAGCCGGCGTACAGGAAGCTGTGGCCGATGCGCGGATCGGAGCCGATGCCGTGGCGCACGGATTCGATGTCGGCACCGACGCGATCGGCCAGATTGGCCAGTTCATTCATGAAGGAAATGCGCGTGGCCAGCATGGCGTTGGCCGCGTACTTGGTGAACTCGGCCGAGCGCACGTCCATCCAGTAGGTGCGTTCGTGATTGCGGTTGAAGGGCGCGTAGAGCTTCTTCATGAGGGTCTGCGCGCGCAGGCCTTCGGCGGTCTGGTCATGGCCGATGACGATGCGGTCAGGACGCATGAAGTCTTCGACGGCCGCGCCTTCCTTCAGGAATTCCGGATTGGAGACGACCGAGAAGCTCAGTTCAGTCTTGCCACGCCCGGCCAGCTCCTCCCTGATTGCTGCCGTGACGCGGTCGGCAGTTCCGACCGGCACGGTGGACTTGTCGACCACGACCTTGAAACCTTCCATATGGCGGCCGATGTTGCGGGCCGCCGCCAGCACGTATTGCAGGTCGGCCGAACCATCTTCATCCGGCGGCGTGCCGACGGCGATGAACTGGATGTCACCATGGGCCACGCTGGCCGCCACATCGGTGGAGAAGTGCAGACGACCGGCAGCGCGGTTGCGGGCCACCACTTCTTCCAGGCCAGGTTCGTGGATGGGGATGCCGCCATTGTTGAGGATGTCGACCTTGCGCTGGTCAACGTCCAGGCAGAACACGTCGTTACCCAGTTCGGCCAGGCAGGCCCCGGTCACCAGGCCTACGTAGCCGGTGCCGATGATGGTGATTTTCATGGTAGATCCAGAGTTCAAGTACGGCCCGCGAGGGCCTCAATTCATGACATTCAATTCTTCAGTACGGCGCGGCGGGTAAGTCTCCCACTGGCTGCAGCCCGGGCATTGCCAGTAGAACTGGCGCGCCTTGAAGCCGCAGTGGCTGCACTGATAGCGCGCCAACTTCTGCGTATAGCCGTGCACCAGGGTCTTGACCACGGCCAGCTCGGGGCGCACGGTCTGGGGCGCGCTCATCATGCGCGCTTCCAGGAACTTGTCCAGGCCCAGCAGCGTCGGCGTACGGCGCAGTTCGTCGCTCACCAGCACATTGGCGGCATCGATGCCGTCGGCGTCCAGCACGGCCTTGAAGACCACTTCCAGCAGATCGATCGACGGGGCTTCCGCCAGGTAGGCGCGGAGCAGGTTGATGCCCTCTTTCGGGCGGCCGACGGCGATGTAGCCATCCATCAGGCGCTGCGCCACCAGGGCGGTGTGCGGCACGCTCTGGTGCTCGACCCGCCGCCAGGTTTCCAGCGCGCCTTCGATGTCGCCGCGCGCGCGCAGCGCATCGCCGATCAGCATGGTGGCGCGTACGCTCTTGCGGTCGGCGGCCAGGGCCTTGTCCAGCAGGGCCATGGCAGCATCGGTGTTGGTACGCACCAGTTCATCGGCGGCCAGTTCGCAGTAGAACTGGGCAATCTCGCGCTGGCGGCCACCGGCACCCGTGGCTTGCAGGATTTCGGCGGCGGAGATGGCGCGCTCCCATTCCTTCTCGCGCTGGTAGATCTCCAACAGGGCGCGGCCGGCCTGGGCGCTGTAGGGGGTGTCGATGAGCTTGTTGAAGGTTTCTTCAGCGCGGTCCAGCAAGCCCGCCTTCAGGTAATCCTGACCCAGTTCATAGAGCGCATGGCCCTGGTGCTCGGCCGGCAGGTCGGGACGCGCCAGCAGGTTCTGGTGCACGCGGATGGCGCGCTCGGTCTCGCCGCGGCGGCGGAACAGGTTGCCCAGGGCGAAGTGCAGTTCCACCGTCTCGGGGTCCAGCTTGACGATCTCGATGAAGGCGTCGATGGCCTTGTCGGGCTGCTCGTTCAGGAGGAAGTTGAGCCCCTTGAAGTAGCCGCGCGGCAGGGTGCGCGACTCGGACAGCAACTGGTTGATATCCACCCGCGCGGCAATCCACCCCAGGCCGAAGAAGACCGGGATGCCGAGCAACCACCAAAATTCAAATTCCATAAACAGTGAGGGGCAATTAGAGGATGTGCTGCGCGGTGATCACGCTGTCAGGCTGCGGCGGCTGGGCCTGCACCTGGGCGATCTCTTCCTGCTGCTTCTGGACTTGCGACAGGGCTTTCCTGTAACGCGAGGCTTCGCGGCGGTGGCGCATCACCAGCGGCACCATGGCCAGCACGCCCAGGATCGCGCCGATCACGAAGAAGGCCAGCAGTACCAGTACCAGCGGGTCGGTGCGTTCATAACCGAGGAAGAAATGCATGGTCACTTCCTGGGTATTGCGCAGGGCGAAGAAAAAGAAGAACACGAACAGGATGGCCGCGATCAATCGGGACAGTATTTTCATGGCGTAATCCTTTCTGGCGGGTCGTGGTTAGCCCGGAGGCCCGAAGGCCAAGCTCGCCGGCAAGCGATGCGCAACACCCATGACGATAAAGGCGATGCGCGAGGGCGGTGCCGGTCCGTGGCATTATTGCGCTGGCCGGAAAAATCGCGTCGATTTCGCGCGCATTCCCGGTCAATCCAGGGTAAATCGGGATTGTACGTGAAAAAAAACGGCATCCAAAGATGCCGTTCATTTTGTTGATCTGCCTTTACACCCGTTCACCTCGCGGTGCGCGAGTGTGCAGCTTTCAACCATTGTTACTGCTCGCGGGCGCAGAAAACTTCATCTGCGCACCGCAAGAACTGCCTGGTCACAGGCCCAGCCGGGTCAATCCTCGCGAATTGGCTGGCCGACCATCGCATCGACGCGTTCGCGCAATTCCTTGCCCGGCTTGAAGTGGGGGACCCGTTTTTCAGGGACCATCACCTTGTCGCCGGACTTGGGATTGCGGCCGATACGCGGCGGACGGCGGTTGAGCGCGAAGCTGCCAAAGCCACGGATCTCGATGCGCTGGCCGGTCGCGAGCGCGTCGACCATGGCATCGAGGATGGTTTTGACCGCGTAATCCGCATCCTTGGCAACAAGTTGCGGATAACGCTCAGCCAGACGGGCGATCAGCTCCGACTTTGTCATCGTGACCGAAAGATCAGTTCTTGTTGTCGAGCTTGGCCTTCAGCAGCGCGCCCAGGCTGGTGGTGCCCGAAGCAGCGTTGGAGTCAGCCGACATCTTCTGCATGGCTTCCTGGGTCTCGGCGTTGTCCTTGGCCTTGATCGACAGCTGGATGCTGCGAGCCTTGCGGTCGATGTTGATGACCAGGGCTTCGACGGCGTCGCCAACCTTCAGGTGGGTACCGGCATCTTCCACGCGGTCGCGGGAGATTTCGGAAGCGCGCAGGTAGCCTTCGACTTCGTCGTTCAGCTGGATCACGGCGCCCTTCGGCTCAACCGACTTGACGGTACCGTTGACGATCGCACCCTTGTCGTTCAGGGCGGCGAAGTTGTTGAACGGGTCGCCTTCCAGTTGCTTCACGCCCAGGGAGACGCGCTCGCGTTCCACGTCGATGGCCAGCACAACGGCTTCCAGCTCGTCGCCCTTCTTGAACTTGCGCACGGCTTCTTCGCCAGCTTCGGTCCAGGACAGGTCGGACAAGTGCACCAGGCCGTCGATGTTGCCCGGCAGGCCGATGAACACGCCGAAGTCGGTGATCGACTTGATCGAACCCTTGACCTTGTCGCCCTTCTTGTGGCTCATGGCGAAGTCGTCCCACGGGTTCGGCTTGCACTGCTTCATGCCCAGGGAGATACGACGACGCTCTTCGTCGATTTCCAGAACCATGACTTCGACTTCGTCGCCCAGCTGGACAACCTTGTTCGGGGCCACGTTCTTGTTGGTCCAGTCCATTTCGGAGACGTGCACCAGACCTTCGATGCCTTGTTCCACTTCCACGAATGCACCGTAGTCGGTCAGGTTGGTGACCTTGCCGAACAGGCGGGTGCCTTGCGGGTAGCGACGCGACAGGCCGGTCCACGGATCGTCGCCCAGTTGCTTGACGCCCAGGGAGACGCGGTTCTTCTCTTGATCGTACTTGAGGACCTTGGCGGTGATCTCTTGGCCAACCGACAGCACTTCCGACGGGTGACGCACGCGACGCCATGCCAGGTCGGTGATGTGCAGCAGGCCGTCGATGCCACCCAGGTCAACGAACGCACCGTAGTCGGTGATGTTCTTGACGATACCGGTGACGACGGTGCCTTCCTTCAGGGTTTCCATCAGCTTGGCGCGCTCTTCGCCCATCGAGGCTTCGATCACGGCACGGCGCGACAGAACGACGTTGTTGCGCTTGCGGTCCAGCTTGATGACCTTGAATTCCAGGGTCTTGCCTTCGAACGGGGTGGTGTCCTTGACCGGACGGGTGTCGACCAGCGAACCCGGCAGGAAGGCACGGATGCCGTTGGTCAGAACGGTCAGGCCGCCCTTGACCTTGCCATTGACGGTACCGGTGACGATCTCGCCGGACTCCATCGCCTTTTCCAGCGAGAGCCACGATGCCAGACGCTTGGCCTTGTCGCGCGACAGGATGGTGTCGCCGAAACCGTTTTCCAGGGATTCGATCGCAACGGAGATGAAGTCGCCGACGTTGACTTCGACTTCGCCGTTGTCGTTCTTGAATTCTTCAACAGGGATGAACGCTTCGGACTTCAGGCCGGCGTTGACGATCACGAAGTTGTGATCCAGGCGCACGACTTCTGCCGAGATGACTTCACCCGAACGCATGTCCTGACGCGACAGCGATTCTTCGAACAGAGCAGCAAATTCGCTGGAGGTATCAACACCTGCAGCGATAACGGTAGTGGTAGACATAAAAGAAAGTAAGAAAGATTGGCCGGTATCCGTGTGATGCAATCAGGCTGACTTGCACTGCCGTCTTCGTTGCCGCCGACGACATGGGTACTGGGTTAGGTTTATCAACACCCGTCAGACTTTGCATCTGCCGGGCACCAATGGCACTACGGGTACAACAAGGACTTGCCCATGATGGGTACTGAACGGGCCGTTTCAAGCGGATTGCAACGGATTTCAGTGCCCCAGGGCAGCGTACCAGCTGAGTACCTGCTGCACCGCTTCGTCAGCGGTCATGTCGGATGTATCCAGGTGATATGCACCCTCCGCAGCCTTCAAGGGGGCCGACGAGCGATTCATGTCGCGTTCGTCGCGTTCCTTCAAATCTCTGGAGAGGTCTTCGATATTAGCAGAAAAACCCTTGTCAATCAATTGCTTATAGCGTCTTGTGGCGCGCGCTTCCACACTGGCGGTCAAAAACACCTTCAGACGGGCACCGGGGAAGATGACGGTGCCCATGTCGCGGCCGTCGGCCACCAGGCCGGGAGGTTTCCTGAATGACAACTGCAGGCCGTACAAGGCCTGGCGCACGGTGATCAGGGCCGCGATCTTGGAGGCGGTATTGCCGACCTCTTCGGCGCGGATGGCGTGGGTCACGTCTTCATTGGCCAGGAAGATGTGGCCGCCATCGAAATGACAGTGCAAGTGCTCGGCCGCCTTGGCCAGGGCGTGTTCGTCATCCAGGGCTACGCCGCGGCGCAGCACGGACAGCGCCGTCAGGCGGTACAGCGCGCCCGAATCCAGGTAATGGAAACCCAGTTGCCGCGCCACCTTCTGCGCCACGGTGCCCTTGCCGGAGGCGGTCGGGCCATCGATGGTGATGACCGGTATCTTTGCTTTTTCCATGGCCTGAACCCTTTATCTGTGAATAATTTAGTGCTTTTACTTTCAGAGACAGGGTGTATCAGATCAAGGTTTGCTCGGCAATCTTTTTGAAGACGTCGAAATAGTCGGGGAAGGTCTTGGCCACGCACTTGGGGTCGTTGATGCGGATACGGTTGCCGCGCCGCAATGCACCATCCAGCGCCGCCAGCGAGAAGCACATGGCCATGCGATGGTCGTCATAGGTATCGATGGCGGCCGTACCGATCTCGGCCGGGGGGATCACCGTGAGGTAATCAGCGCCCTCTTCCACCTGCGCACCCAGCTTGCGCAGCTCGGTCGCCATGGCCGAGAGGCGATCGGTTTCCTTGACGCGCCAGCTGGCGATGTTGCGCAGGGTGCTGGGGCCGTCGGCGTAGAGCGCCGCCACGGCGATGGTCATCGCTGCATCCGGAATGTGGTTGAAGTCGGCATCGATGGCCTTGAGCGGGCCATTGGAGGAGGCCTCGATCCAGTTCTCGCCCATGGTGATGGTCGCGCCCATCTGCTCCAGCGCTTCGACGAAGCGCACGTCGCCCTGGATGCTGTCGCGGCCTACGCCCTCGACCCGGATCGGGCCGCCGGTGATGGCACCGGCCGCCAGGAAGTAGGAGGCCGAGGACGCATCACCCTCGACGTGGATGCTGCCGGGGCTGCGGTAATGCTGGCCCGGCTTGACGGTGAACTGTTGCCAGCCGTCACGCTCGACCTCGACGCCGAAGCGGCGCATCAGGTTCAGGGTGATCTCGATGTAGGGCTTGGAGATGAGTTCACCGACCACCTCGATCTGCATGGCCTCCTCACGCGCCATCAGGGGCGCGGCCATCAGCAAGGCCGTCAGGAACTGGCTGGAGACGTTGCCGCGCACCTTCATGCGCGCCGATGTCAGCTGGCCACGGCGGATATGCAACGGCGGGTAGCCAGGATTGCCGGTGTACTCGATGCGCATGCCAACCGCATTCAAGGCATCCACCAGGTCGCCAATCGGCCGCTCGTGCATGCGCGGCACGCCATGCAGCGTGTAGTCGCCGCCCAGCACGGCCAGGGCCGCGGTCAGCGGACGGATGGCGGTGCCGGCATTGCCCATGAAGAGATCAGCCTGGTGCACCGGCAACACGCCGTTGACGCCATGGACGATGTAATCCTGGGTGCCTTCGATCTGCTCCCACTTCACGCCCAAGGTCTGCAGGGCCATGAGCATGACCAGCGTATCGTCGGAAGCCAGCAGGTCGAAGATGCGGGTGGTGCCGCCCGAGAGCGCCGCCAGCAGCAGGATGCGGTTGGAAATGCTCTTGGAGCCCGGCAGCTTGACCGTGCCTTGCACGTGCGGGACCGGGTTCAGGTCGATATGGCGGGGGGGGGGAGGCT
>NZ_DBIC01000270.1:27999-28441 GCF_002296545.1 Herbaspirillum sp. UBA812
TGGCGGGGGTAGGAAGGCTGTTTCATCTGGCTTGCTTTTCTGTGGATGATGCGGTGGTGGAATCGGGCCGCCCAGGCGGCCTTGACGATGTGACCGGGAAAGAATGTTCAGTTGGCCTTGCGTTCGGCTGCCTCGATGGCGGCCGCCCATTGCTGGCGGGCATGCTGGGCGCTGGCATAGATCTTTTCGAGGCCCGCGCCGTCGCTGTCGGCAATCATCGCGCGTATGCCCTGCAATTGCACCAGATAGGCATCGACCTCGGTGAGCAAGGCATCACGGTTGGCCAGCGTGATGTCGCGCCACATCTCGGGCGAGGAGGCAGCAATGCGGGTGAAATCGCGGAAACCGCTGGCGGCATACTGGAACAGGGTCTCGGCATGCGGCTTGGCAGCAATGTCATCCACCAGCGCAAACGCCAGCACGTGCGGCAGGTGGCTCACCG